>CAZMYQ010000029.1:0-6067 GCA_964570545.1 uncultured archaeon
TGGAGAAATATCTCTGGATATATTTTTAATTTTAACTTTTTCTTTTAAGTGTTTAGGTATCTCAATATGTAAATCATAAGGTTTATATATTTTGATATCTTCTAATCCATATTTGTGAATATCTTCAATTAATTCGTTAACAAATTTTGTTATAATATCGTGTTTAGCAACAATTTTTACAGATCTTTTCTTTTTTGTCTTTAATCTTTCTTTTAGATGATCTATTGATACTTTTTTGATTTTTGTAGCAACTTTTTTGTGTGTCTCTTCAATGTCTTCTAATGCTTGACGAATTTCAGATATTCTATTGCGAGCCCATTCTAATATTTTTGTTTCGAAAACTTCGAGAATTGCTAATTTATTTAACGCTTTGTAATATGTTCTTGAAGATTTATACATAGAAATTACTAAACCTGCCTCTTCAAGGAGTTTTAGGTTTTGATATACTTTTGACCTAGAATTGTCAATTCTACGAGCAATTTCGTCTGCATCTAATTCAGATTCTTTTAGTAATTCATACAAAATTTTTGCAGCCATTGGCGGCAATCCAAAGAATTCTTTTAAGTTCTTTTGTATTATTTCAAAATTTTTGTCTTTCATAAGAAAAATAAAGTGATAGTGATATATATAAGTTGTATCAAAAATTTAACCGACAAGGTAAGAAATAACATTTCTCATCAAAGCATCCATACCTGGTTTTGGATAGAAATTGACATACACAACTTTTTTCATTGGATTATTTGAAACTACAATTCCAGGATATGTATTTTGAGCAGTTCTTATTTGGAAAACTTCAGTACCATTAAATGTTAATTCTTTAATTACACCTTCAAAAGTTGTAGATCCATTCGTTGGGTATCTTGTAAAGTTTTTAGTTATTGGGTCCATAGGTGAAAATACTTCTAATTGTCCTGTAACGCTTGTTCTTGTCATACATCCTTTCAAATCTGTGTCGCTTAAACATTCAACAGGAGCACCATCAATTAAATGGAATCCTTGGAATTGTGGTTTTCCACCATATTGTGCATCCTTTAATTCTGTTGCTGAGTTTGATATTATCATAATTGGTTTTCCGGATTTGTTTATGTAATCGTATGCTTCACTCGTGAATGACTTGTCGTTAAATTGCCATATAATTATCGCATCATAAGGTTTGAAGAATTCTGGTCTAAATGTCGTAGTTTTTGTACTTGCTATACTTATAGACACTTTTGGATCATGATATTGGGTAATCATTTTTTTAAATTCTTGTATTCTATAATCATTTGGTTGATCTGTTAATAGTAATATGTGTTTTGTAGGTGTTTTTGGATTTAAAACAAAATTCCATAGTAGAAAACCAACAACGACGGCAACTATAATTGCAGGCAAATAGTTCATTAATTGTTGAGTATCAAATCCTTGACCTTTCATAAAGTTATAAATTTTATTTTGATATATATTTAAATTAGCCAAATGTCAGTTCCCTGAGGCTTCATCATCATATCAGTTTGGCGACTTTTCATCATTTGTTATTACGTATTAATAAAATCGCTTCATACTAAATATTGTAAACTCTCCTTCATTATCAACTAATGCTATTAGTAGTTCTGTTCTAACTGTGTGTGCCATTCTAACCATACGCACCAAATCATTTGCCTTTAACTCCAAATTTTCTGGCAAAACTTTAACAACATATTGTGAATGTGATTCTTCTTCGGATTTTCCTTTTGGATATACTCTAAAATCAAACCCAAATTTCATTCCTGTTTTTATGACATACCCACTATCTCTAAAAAATTTAAAAATTATATATTTTTGATATATATTTTTTTCATATTTTGAAAAGTATTTTAAAAGTTCTTCAAAACTTTTTTCCTGATATTTCCCTATATCTGCAAGATATAGAATATCATAAGGAGACAATAAGATGTACTTTCCTTTATCTTCACCTATATTTTTTGGTAAAATATTCTTATATGATTTGTCAGCATACCCAAAATTTTCAATTATTTGGATTTTCATAAAAATTTATATTTAAATGAAGTAATAATATAGTACCAACAAAATTAGTAATATTGAAGGTATCCAAAACATGTAATATTTTGATGTTGGCCAAATTCCAAAGCACCAGGCAGCATAAAATTCTCCAAGTATAAATATACATAGTAAAATTATTAAAATATATGCTACCAATTTTCTAGCAGTATCTAAAATCCCTGTTATTATATTTTTTACTTTTTCTGTAGTTGTTTCTTTATGTGCTTTGCTTAGTAGATATGCTCCTGCAAATATTAAAAGCGCACCAATAATTAAGTCTATCATAAAGTATTTAATGAAAGTTACATTTGATATTAGAAAGTCCTTTTTCGAAAACTTGGAAATGATTCATTCAAAATTAAAAAAACTGAAAAGAAAGAGAGATAAAATTAAAGAATTGTTAGAAAAAGAGGAATATAAAAAAGAAATTATAGTAATAAGACCTAAAAAGAAAAGAAAAAGAGAATGGTATGAAAAATTTAGGTGGTATATTACTCCTAATGGAAATTTGTTAATTGGAGGTAGGGACGCGAAACAAAATGAACTTTTAGTCAAAAAATATTTCGAAGAAAGCGATTTATATTTACACGCAGATATTAAAGGTGCATCTTCTATTATTTTTAAACAAGGATTGGATAATAAAGATGAGTTAGATGTGGCTGGTAAATTTGCAGTTATTTTTTCTTCAGCATGGGAAAAAAATATGGCAATTGAAGTATTGTGGACCACATATGAGAATGTATCTTTATCTCCACCATCTGGAGAATATAGGGAAAAAGGAGGCGTAATAGTAAAAGAACGTGAATATATAGGTCCATATCATCCTGAATGTTATTGTGGCGTATTTGAAGGAAAGCTTATGTGCGGCCCAAAAGAAACATTTGAAAAATTTGGATGTGAATATATTAAATTAATTCCTGGAAAAATGAAGAAAGGAGAAGTTGCTAAAATTTTATCTAAAAAATTTGAGGTCGGCGTAGAAGATGTATTATCAGTTCTGCCTGCAGGAGAGTTTAAAATATTAAAAGAAAGTTAATTAATAATTTCAAGTTTTTTTTGTTTGATTTGTTATTATCTACAAAAACCTTTTGAGTAAATTGATAATACTATCGCAGGAAAATTAATAAGTATTTTTCTTATTATGTCCATAAATTTCACCTAATCATAACACACCTGTATAATACTTTTTATCTCAATTATCTTGAAGATATACTAAATATTTTCTTATATATTGGGCCTTGAGGCGTCAATATAGATTGATATAAAACAACTTCTGAGATTTTTATTTTAAATGAAAATTTAAGGTCAAAAATTTTTTTAAGTTCATTCCAATCTATTATTTTCTTTACTCTTACTAAAGTTAAATGCGGAATAAAATTTTCATCTTCAATTATTTCTTGAAACCGTCCAAAATCGCCATTACAACCAATCCAAATTACTCTTGGATTATATTTTGAAGGGAACGCAGAAACATAATTGAATTCCAATTCAAATTCTTCAAAATTTATATTTTTTAATTTATTTATATATGTGTCCAAATGTTGTTCATTTATTTCTCCAACAAATTTGAGAGTTATATGTAAGTTTTCTTTCTTTACATAATTTCCATGTACTGCTTTCTTTAATTTTTTTGTTATGTAACTTATCGTATCGTTATATTTTATAGGTACTCCATAAAAAATACGCATTAATTTTGTTTATAATATTAAAAAATTAATTAATTAGTTAATGAAAGCACAACTATCTATAGAATTTGGATTAATTGCTTTAATTTTGAGTGTTTATTTTATAAACTTTGTATATCCTGCTGTTGATAATTTTTATAGATATGCAACAGATTCTGTTAGATTAGTAATGGCAAAAAAGGCTGTAGATGAAGTTAGCCAATGTATTGGTTTAGCTACGACAGTACCTAAAGATAATGCTCAATATGCAAATATTTTATTGCCTTCTGGTACTACAATGTATTTCCAAGGAAATAAAATTGTCGTAGAAATAAAAAGTTTGCGATCGTCGTTGCCGATAAAAAGTTTTAGCAATGGGTCTGATAGCATATCTTGCGTAGCACACAACAAGTATCTTGACTGTAATTATACAAAAGTTATAAACGCCACAGCCTTTGGTCATAAATTTTCAGGATCAAAACAAGTAAAGTGTGTAAATTATGGAGATCATATAGTTATAGAATAATTTATATATATCTTCCACCAATTTATAACTTTATGAAGAGAACTTTGAAAAATCAAAAAGAAAATTTCTCTGAATGGTTCGGAGAATTGCTTTTAAAAGCAGAATTAATAGATAATAGATATCCTGTTAAAGGTTTTGACGTATATATGCCATATGGATATGAAATATATGAAAATATAATAAATGAAATAGAAAAAATGCTAAAAAAGAGAGGATTTAAGAAAACTTTGTTTCCTTTGGTAATACCTTATTCATTCTTTGAAAGAGAAGCCGAACATATAAAAGGATTCTTCGAGGAAGTTTTTATAATAAATAAAGCAGGAAATTCAGAATTAGAAGATGTTTTAATCGTTAGGCCTACTTCTGAAACTGCTATGTATTATATGTTTTCTTTATGGATTCAAGGATATTCTCAACTCCCTTTGAAAATATATCAAAATGTTTGTGTTTATAGATATGAAACAAAATCTACTAGACCTTTATTAAGAGTTAGGGAAATACCTTGGAATGAAGCTCATGCAGCCTTTGCTACTTACGAAGAGGCAAAAATGGAAGCCGAAGAAATTGCAAAGGAATACTATAAGATATTCAAAGATATTTTATGTATTGAATCTTTGTTATTGATTAGACCCGAATGGGATAAATTCCCTGGCGCTGAATTTACTTTGGCTTTGGATACTCCTATGCCTACAGGCAGATTTTTACAAATTGGTACATCTCATTGTTTAGGTGAAAAATTCTCTCGAGCATTCAATGTCAAATACAAAGACAAAGACGAAAGTGACAAGTATTGTAATATTTCTTGCCACGGTGTATCATGTAGATTATTAGGTGCTGTTATTGGTATTTTAGGAGATGATAAAGGACTTAGATTACCTTCAAACATAGCGCCAATAAAGATAGTGGTAGTTCCTATTATTAAAAAAGGCTCTGAAAACATAGTTAAAAATTATTGTAAAGAAATTTTAGAAAAAATAAAAGATTTTAAATATGTATTTGACGATAGAAATGTATCTCCTGGAGAAAAGTTCTACTATTGGGAAATGAAGGGTGTCCCTATAAGGTTTGAAATCGGATTGAAAGAAGCAGAAAATAGAGAAATAACAGTATTTATAAGAGGATCAAACGAAAAGTTGACTATAAAATTTGAAGAATTATCTAGAGAAAAAATACAAGAACTATTAAGAACAAACGATGAATCTTTGAAAAAGTATTCAGAAAAATTGATTGCGGAATTAATTATGAAAGCGAATAATATAGATGAATTAAAAGAGATAATAGAAAATAGAAAATTTGCTAAAATAAACTTTTGTGGTTGTGAAGAATGTGCTGAAAAAATTAAAGAATTAACCTCTGCTGAAGTTAGAGGATGGAAATATTTTGAAAGAGAAGAACCTGACGGCACTTGCATCGTTTGTGGAAAGCCTGCAAAATATGTAGCATATGTCGGAAAGAGTTATTAATTTAGGAAATAATTTATATATATTAAAATAATTCTTTTTTTATATGGTAGTAAAAGTTAAAATTCCTCGAAATGAAAGATATGAAGAAAAAGAAAATACAAAAGAAAAATCTGATATCTACCTAGAATTATTGGATGTTCTAATAGAAATTTTAAATGGTGAAAGGGAATTTGATTATAAAACAAATATCATGCCTATGGATAAAAATACTATAACACATACCCATATAATTAGAACAAATAAATACACTTTTTTATTAACGTATATATTTAAAGTAACTCCTGAAAAGAAATTAGTTATGATGGGTAGCAAAATAGGAGTATTTGAAGGAAATACAGAAGAAAATAATATAGTATTTTCATCAAAAGAATATATACAAGATGAAAAAATAAACG
>CAZMYQ010000030.1:0-6063 GCA_964570545.1 uncultured archaeon
GATATAAAATATTCATAGTTTTTAGACTTAAGAGGACCATAAAATAGATTAATATATAAAAATCTATTTAATAAGGACTTATTTTTGGATAATGCTTCATATAATTTTTTACTCTTTGATTCACTAATTCTGAACCAATAATTATTGTAGTATCTTTTCATATATTGAACTACTTCTAAGCCATATTGGGAAAACATATCTTCTATTTCAAAATCAGCTAAAACTGAGATTTCTAATTTCTTCTCAAAAACTTCCATTAGGTTAATATTCAACAAAATAGTATATAATCTTATGGAAAAACGATATGTATTTGACACTTCAGCAATAATAGGATACAAAGAAATAGATTTAGATGGTGAAATATATATACCAAGACAAGCAATTAGTGAATTATACTATTTTGCTGAGCAAAGATTAGAAAAAGGGATAGTAGGCTTAGAAAACTTATTAAACATTACAAGGAAATATAAAGTAAATTACATTGGAGATTATATAAAAAATGTGGAAGAAGTAAATATAGATATTCAAATAATAGAAATAGCAAAAGGGTTGAAAGGAATTTTAGTAACAAGAGATAAAGCTCAAGAAAAACTTGCTCAAGCGTTTGGTGTTGAAACTTTTCTAATTAAACCAAAAAGAGAAGGTTTAATTTTTGAAGATCTTTGGGATGAATCTTATTTATCGATGCATATAAAAGAAGACCAAAATATTATTGTTAAAGTAGGTGCTCCAGGAAATATAAAAATAGAAGAATTAGATATAAAACTTTCAAAAGAAGAATTAACAGAAGAGTTGGAAAAGATATATGAGGTATCAAAGATAGAACGAGAAAGCGAAGGAATGTCAATTTGTCAATATAAAGATTTCAGAATTTTAATAACTATTCCCCCAACATCTGAAAGGATAGAAATAACCATAGTACGCCCAAGAGAAATTAAAGATATATCTTATTACAATTTAGATAAGAAAGTTTCGAAGAGATTGGAAACTGCAGAAGGAATTTTAATCGCAGGAAAACCAGGAGAAGGTAAATCCACATTTGCTAAGGCGCTAATAAACTTTTATCTATCTAAAAACAAAATTGTTAAAACTGTAGAATCTCCAAGAGATTTGGACGTGGATCCAAAAGTTACCCAATATTTAAATAAAAACCCAAGAGACGTAATTGACATTTTATTATTGGCTAGACCAGATTACACTATATTTGACGAAGTGAGATCAAAATCTGATTTCGATTTATATACTGAATTACGTCTAGCAGGTGTTGGAATGGTTGGAGTTTTACACGCTTCAAAACCTATAGAAGCAATTCAGCGTTTTATTGGAAAGATAGAATTGGGTATGATTCCCCACGTTATAGATACAGTAATCTTTATTGAAGGTGGAAAAGTAACAAAAATTTTAAGTTTAGAAATGATGGTAAAGGTTCCATTTGGAATGACTGAAAGCGATTTAGCAAGGCCTGTTATCCAAGTCAAAGATTTTGTTTCAAATAAGATTTTATATGAGATATTTAAGTTCGGTGAAGAAACGTGTATTATCGAAGTTGACTTAGAAGAAAAGTTAAAAATTTTAGATGAAAAATTATCAGGAAATTATAGTTATGAAATTAAAGATGGCAGAATCATTTTGAAATGTTCAAAAAACTTAGCGAAGAAACTACTTGCAAACAAAGGACAAAAAATTAAAGAATTAGAAAGACTAGTTAAAATGCCCATCGATATAGTTAAAGATGATAATTTAGATTTTGAAATATATGAAGAAAAGAATCATTGTGTTATTAAAACTAAATATAAGAAAAAGAAAGTCAGAGTATATGTTGATGGACAATTTATAGGAATATTCAAAACAAGTAAATCTAGAACTCTAAAAATTCCAAAGCTAGGAAAAGATATTAAGATAGAATTAGATTGAGGTTTATTTAAAACTTTTTATCAATTAATTCTTTTTCGTAATTTAGATTTAATGAAAATCAAAATAAGACAAAAACATGAAGATTTTGTAGTAAAAGAGATAATAAACACAAAAAAATATTTGCTTGGTAAATATTATCTTTACGAACTAACTAAAGAAAACATCAACACACTCCAAGCAATTTCTTACATAGCAAAAAAATTTAATATTCCCTTGAAATATATAGGCTTTTGTGGGTTGAAAGATAAACACGCAATAACTACCCAATATATTACAATTCCCAAGAAATTTGGAAAAATTGAGATTAATGAACCAAAACTAAAATTAAAATGTTTATATCCTGTCAGAAACAAATTAAAAATTGGAGATTTAATAGGAAATTATTTTAAAATAGTGGTTAGAAATATAAAAGAAAATTACAAAGACAAAATATTAGAAAATATTGAAATTTTGAAAAAATATGGCGCACCAAACTATTTTGACAGCCAAAGATTTGGAAGTGTTTTTGACAATAAGTTTATAATCAAAGAGTATATTTTAGGAAATTATGAAAATGGGATAAAAATATTCTTAACAAAATATAAGAAAAGTGAAAACAAAAAAATCAAAGATTTAAAAAGATTTATCAATGAAAATTGGGGCAAATGGGAAAAAATTTTAAAATACATGAAAGAAAAAAATATTAAAAATAAAACATTTTTAAATATAATTTCATTTTTAGAAAGAACGAACGATTTTAAAGAATCATATAAATTCATAGATAAAAGATTATTACAGTTATTTACTTCCGCATACCAAAGTTATTTGTGGAATGAGTGTATAAAAGAAATAATAAGAAATAATAGTAAAAGATTTAAAACTGTAGAGTATGCTTGCGGGGAGTTGTATTTTCATGATTGTTATTGTAATTTTGGGTTTGAATATTTTCCGACCATCGTTCCGGATAAAGAGTATTCCGAAGATGTTTTAAAAGTGATTAATAAAGTACTTAAACAGGAAAAAATTAAAATTTCGGATTTAAATAAGGTATTAGATTTAAATTGTATGTTTTACTATTCTGAAAGAAAAGTTATTATCTATCCAAATAATTTTAAGCATTCTGAATTTCTATCTGATGAATTAAATAAATCGAGATGTAAAATGATTTTGGAATTTGAATTACCAAAGGGCAGTTATGCTACAATCATAATAAAAAGAATTTTTCAGGCGTTGTAATGAAAATTATTTTCTTTTAGATGCTTCTTTTCCTAATTCTTCGTTACAATAATCAAATATATCGCTTTTACATAGTAAAGTATATGATAATCCTTGCTGCATATAATTCTCAACAATTTTCTTTATTTTATCCCACAAACCGTTAGATTCTTCAGAAGGGCAAATTTTTTTCCTCACTTCACATACGGCTTTCATTAATCTCCAATAAAGAGTATGATTTGCATCTTCACATCTAATTTCGTGCGAAACAGTGCCAGAGATCGCTCCAAACAAATATCCAAAAGTTGATTTTTGAATTTCGCTATATATAATCCTATCTCGATATTTTGCAGGTATTTTAAACGCCAAATCATTATTTTGGTTTTGTTGCGATATTTTATCTTTATCCAATTCGTACAACTTTTTAGAAATTTCGTAATTTATGTATTGAGAATACTTTTCATAGAAATATTGTTTGATGAATTCTTTTACGTTTTCTTCTCCGTTTTGTGGAAGACTGCAATTTAAAGAACTATAAACTAAATCAAAATTTTTATCAAAATTTTCTTTTTTGAGATATTTATTTTTTAAGTTATTTATATTTTCGTAAAGTTTATCCAAATTCTCATTTTCAGATTTTTTAATTTCTTTTAATTCTGATTCAAAATTATCTACTCCTAATTTTTGTCTTAATTTTGAAACAAACCTATAATATTTATCGATTGGATTTATAGAGCGGGGAAATAGAGAATCATCATTATTTTGATTTTCTCCTGAGCAAAAATCATTTATCCACTTTTCAACACACTTACCAACAACGTAAGATTTAAATGCTTTAAATAAATCTTTGTTATCTTTATTATCTGTTTCATAATTTAAATCATAATAAACCGAATTCTCATTACTAATTTTAACTATTTTGAAACAATCTTTACCACCATTACTACAAAGTTTACAATCATCAATTATTTTCTTTAAATCATCATTATCCACGTCTCCAACATCAAAAAAATCTTCAAACTTTTTATCATTATTTTCAAACATATTTTTAATTCCCTGTAATACATTATTAATTTTAGTAAATGGTATTTCAACGCCATTTTCATACTCTTTCTTGACATCCTCAATGTTTACATCCAAATAATCATAGTTTAATTTTCCAACGTTAATATCAAAATAAAAATGTTTACCCTTATACTCAATATCTAAAATAAAGTCCAAATTTTTTGTAGTGTAACAATATCCATAATCGTAGTGATTGTATATTGCAAATGGTAAGAAAAACGTATATGAAGAAGATGCGTTAGGAAATACCACTTGTATAACAAAACTAATTATTCCAGTAATAAATGAAATAAGTTGAGTAATACCAGCAGGTATTGCACCTATTATGAATGTTAACATATCTAAAGCAAACATAAAAATTCCTGTTGATTTTACATATAACTTAGTAGGAATTTTATCAATCTTTTGTACATAGATGCTTATTTTGTCTATACAGTTTTTATAAGCATCGTTTGAGCAGTTAATATCGTACTTTTTTAATGTTTCGGCGGAAATTCCTAGTTGACTTCCAAATAGATTGATATCAGTAGATGTATTAATCCTTAAACCAGAGTTTTTTAAATCATAGAGCAAATTATCTGGATAATAATCATAAAAATAATGATTTCCCAACATTCCACTCAATACATCTCCTAACTGTTCTTGAGGAATTGCTATTAATAATTTAGAATCATCTCGTACTAAGTAACCTACAAATTCTACATCTTTGCAAGAAATATTTTCATTTATAGGGAGATCTTCTTCGGATGGTAAAAGAGAATAATTTTCATAATGTTTAAACTTATTCTTCTCAGCCTCAACCAACCAATGAATGTCATAATGGTGATAATAATGAGTTTCATTATGCTCGTATTTAAGAATATCTTTGCTAATAAATATCATAGTTGGCTCGCTCGGAGATTCAGGAAATTGATTTAAAACAGATACTTTGTTACAATATCCATCTTCAATACAATTTTTTACATCTTCATTGGAAATTTTTTCATTTAAATTTAGTTTTAAAACTATAGGCAATCTATAAGACGAACATTGACCCAATGCAAAAGTAATATTATCTTTATCTTTTTTGAGAACTCTTTTTCTAACTAAACAAGCAAATTTATACATTTGATATATTGGAAAATCAAGTTTAATAACTACTTCATCTCCTTTGCTATATAATCGAACAACTTTAACATCTCCTTTATAAGTATATTTTACATCTATGTCAGTATTCATATGCAATATCAATTTGGCAGAGCCGTCTGGCAAAATCTCCACCGAACGTAAAGATCCACAAAAATTATTACTTGCTTCGTCCAAAGAATCAATATCTGTTATAGCATCATCATATCCAGCAATTGAATAGTAGTTATTTAAAAGATAACTAACAAAATTTTTACAAAAGTATTGATCTGAAAATAATTCGTTAAAAAATTTTTTAGGATTGTCACTATCTGTTTCTGTCACATCACAAATATTGTCATTTAAATAAAACGTACGATCAGCAAGATAGTTCTTCAAATTTTCAGATATCTGATAGTGTGTAATAAGATAAGCAAAAATTTTGTGTGATTTGTATTTAAAATCATTAAATATTTCAGATTTAATCGTATTTTCATTTTCCAAGTAGGCATTCTCGATATTTATCGTAGCAAATAAAAATAACAAAGATATCAAAATTAAAATTCCTCCAACGTATATAGTTATCGAAAACCCTTTCATTATTGATTATTACTTTAATTCAAATATGGAAGTAAGTTGTCCAATTTATTTTACAAAACATAAGAATGAAAAAATAAAATAATAAACAAAACAAAAGTTAATTTTTTATATTAGTGTAAAAGAAGCGATCCATAGTTTTCATTAAAGATTGAGTATTTAATTTCTAAAAGTATTAAAAATAAATAA
>CAZMYQ010000031.1:0-5784 GCA_964570545.1 uncultured archaeon
TTAATGAGATTTATTAATTGTCTCCTAAGTTTTATACTATGATATATATTTTCGAAAGATTTGCTAATATCACTTTCAGTATTTTTAATTACGGGCGCTGGAAATTTAATAAATGATTTTTTTGATTGGGATATTGACTCAAAAAAAGGAAAAAAAAGATTGATAAACAACAGATACTTTTATGTATTTTTTTCAATTTTATTATTTATTTTTGGAATTGTTTTAGTTATTGGAAAAATTCAATTCTATATAGCTATTTTTGCTTCGATATTGCTTATAATATATTCTTCATTGTTAAAAAAATATAAATATATTGGAAATCTTGTGGTTGCTTTATTGTGCGCTTTGGTTCCTATATATGGTACAATTCCAAATATTTCAATGGATATATTAATAATATCTTTAATTATCTTTGTCTCAACATATGTACGTGAGGTTATTAAAGATTTCGAAGATTTATTGGTTGACAAAGGTTATAAGATAACATTACCTATGATTTCAAAGAAATTAGGAAAAACGGTTGTATTTTTAAGCACTATCTTAACGACTTTATTAATAATATGTTATCTATTGTTTATATATCAAGATGTTATGATTTCTTCAATAGTTTTTATATCTTACATCGCCTTTATATTGGCAATATTCGAATTTCTTCAATATGCAAATTACACTTCAGCTCAAAAATTGGTAAAATTAAGTTCAGCAATATTTATTATTGCTTTAATGTTAAAATATCTCTTTAATATATAATATTCTACATATTTTAATTAATAGGTGGTGCTTATGGTCAAAATTATCGAAAGCATAGATGAATTTTCACAATATATTAAAGGTTCAGTTATTGTAGATTTTTATGCTGATTGGTGTCCACCTTGTCAAATGCTTGGAAAAATTCTTGAAGAAATATCTAGTGAAGTAAATGTTCCAATAATTAAGGTAAATACAGATAAATTCCCAGAATTGGCTCAAGATTTTGGTATATATGCGATACCGCATTTAGTATTTTTCAAGGATGGAGAAGTCGTAGAAACATATACTGGCCTCTTACCAAAAGAACAACTATTAGATTTAATAAAAAGAATATATGGATAGTTATTTTTTAAATATTTTCTTCTTTATTTCTGCTTTCTTCATTCTCTTTAATTTTCTGACAATTTTTCCTGCTATGACATTTCGCATGTGTTTAGTAAAGGCTCCTGCTTTCTTTTCTTTTTCAAATATTTTATCTAAAATTTGCTTTACTTCGTCAAATGTTTTTCCCTCAAACTTATCTTTGTAATTGTTTAATAATTCTCTAACTATCATTCTTACTTTTCTATTTGCTGTTGTACCCATATTATCACCTTCCTATTTTATATAAAAAATTAGGAATGAATTATATATATTTGTTTAGATAATTCTCAATTACTTTTTTTACATTTTCAATTCCGTAGCAATCAATTATTGTTGTTATTCTTGGACCTTTAGATTTTCCTATTAATATATTATATAATATTTCAAACTGCCTCGTTTTTGGTATTTTTTCTGAATATTCGTTGATTATATCTAATATGGTTTTGTAGCCAAGATTTTCTAGTATGTATTTTAGATATTCTATCTCATCTTTAGACAATTTGATATAGTTTGATTTTAACTCTATTTTTAAAAACTCTGGTCCATAGTTCTCAATCCAATTTTTAATTAATTTTAATCTGTGCTTGTTATATTCTATCTCATCTTCTGTCATATTAATACCTTTAATTTCTTGATATCTATGTATTGCTTTGTCTATATCAAATAATTGTACTAAAATTGCACCAAAATTATAATCTATCTTGTTTGCAATTGGCTTTAATTTTCTCTTATTCGCTAAATAATAAGCATAAAGTTGATCACTAACTGATTTTAAACTACTAGGTAAATCCATATCTGGTGATATTTTATTTATATTATTTTCTAAAATCAGCGATTCTATTCGGTCATATTCCTGAACTAAATTATTTATCTTAGATAAATCTAAATTCCATTGCTTATTTAATCTTTTACCATAGAAAAATATAAAAACTGGAACTTCAATTATTTCAAGCATTTGCTTTGCAGTATAACAATTTCCTTTAGATGAAGACATTTTCTCTCCATTTACTAAGAAGAATTCATATATTGCAGGCACAGGAGGCTCTCTTTTGTATATGTTCTTTATTATTTCAGATGAAACCGTCCAACTGCCACCATATGTCGCATGCTCTTTTCCGAATGGTTCAGCATCAACACCTAAACAATACCATCTATTTGCCCAATCTAACTTCCAATCTAACTTAAATGTATTTGATTTAAATAAGTCAACTTCTCCCTTAAATCCACAACCTTTAATATAGCGCCCAGCAAAATCTTTTCCAGTACATTCAAATTCAACCTTTCCATCTTCATATATTTTAGTTACTTTTCCTACCATTTTTCCACAAACAGGACATCTTATTTGAATAAAACTAAATGGATTTTCTAACTTATGTGTTCTATATTTATTTACAATTTCTAATATTTCATTAGCATTTTCTAAGATGATTTTAAATCCCTTATGTAAAATATCTGATCCGTACAAATCATTATACGAAGAAATTATATTTACATCTTCATAAATTCCAATATCTTTTAATTCTTCTTTAAATAGACTAACAAAATGTTCTGCATAAGAATCATGACATCCAAATGGATCTTCTATTGTTCGTAATGGTTTTCCTAAGTTTTCATCTAATAATTTTTTTTGATCGTCTGTAATTGGAACTATTTCACCATCAGAGTTAGATAAATATCCAGGAACTTTTCGCAATGCGTCAAAATCGTCACAAATCCAAATTAATTTTGGAGAGTTGCCCAAATCGTTTATTGCTTGGTATATATACCATCCTGTTAAAACATCTTTTAAATTTCCTATATGCATAATTCCAGAAGGTGTAGTACCTGTTGCTATTGTTGGAGAATCAGTTCTTTTAATTACTTTTTCGGCAATATTCAATGCCCAATGGTCAATATTTCTTTCAATATGTACCACCTCAAATTATTTTTTGATTATATTATTATTGTGTTTTGATTAATATATATGCTAAATATTCCTAATTATTATGGCAAAAAATAAAAACAATTTTCAAGAAGAAATTACAATAGAAAAGATTCAACTTCCCGAACGGGAAAAAAATCAAATGTTTGGATATATTGTTGAAAAAACTGGTGGTGGGAAATTAAGAGTAATGTGTGAAGATAAAAAAATTAGGATGGCAAGAATTCCAAAAAAACTAAAAAAGATGAAATGGAGAATGTTCTTTAATATAGGAGATTATGTTATTATCCAACTCCAAGAAGTTCGCCCTGAAGAATACTGTGATGTAATATATAAATATAGAGATATTGAAGTTGAAAAATTAAAGGAAGCAGGAATATTACCTGAATTGGAAAAAGAAATTCCAGATATATATTTATTTTAATCAAAATTAATTTTAGTATTTCGTATATCTTTTTTTACTAGCAAGACTACAGTAGATTCTTTTTGTTCATCTCTCAATTCATAATCAGGTAAAAATTCTAAAATTTCCTTAGCAAAATTCTTAACTTCTTCGTGCGTTGGAGCATTCTCATATGATAATCTTGATTTGGCAAAGCCAACATGCATGTATCCTTTAACTTCGATAAATTTGGGATCTGCCATTTCAATTAATTTAGCATATTCTTGAGGTAAGCACATGTTATATCCTTTTACGCAAGTTATTCTTATAACTTTTCTTCCTTTGTATGTTCCAAGATATTCGAGAGTATTCTTTATTCTTTCCCATGAGTTTGGAGTCGAAGGATTTTGCAATCTCTTATGGATTTCTTCATTTGGTGCAGACAGCGATAAATATAATTGAGTTGGCTTGCATTTCATAATTTTTTCCGTATTTATTCCATTAGTTACTAAAAATGTCGTAAATCCTTGTGCGTTATATTCTTCTATTAATTCATCAATATATGGATAAATTGTTGGTTCTCCTGATAATGATATGGCAACATGCTTTGGATTCCAAGCTTCTTCAAAATATTTTTCAGAATAAAGTTTATCTAGACATCCCTTATATCCTACAATACACTGTCTATGTAATTCAACAGATTTTTCAACCACTTCTTTAGGTTCTATCCATTCTGGAGAAGGGATTGACTTATTAAATTCATCGCTTAACTCAAAGTATCTCCAACAATATAAACATCTATTTTGACACCAAAACATAGAAGGGCTCATTTGAAGACATCTGTGCGCCTCAATTCCATAAAATTTTTCTTTATAACACGCCCTATTATATCTCAACTTTTGCCTAAACCAATAACATGGTTTTACACCTACGCATTTGTATATCTTATATCCAGCATTTTCCATTCTTTTTACTACATCCATAAAAAATTTAATTCAAATCGTTAGATATAAAGATTTTGTTATATAGTATTTTCTTAGCAATAATTTAATAATGGAATCTATTGAATATCTTTTAATAGTTATGGCTATATTTGTATTTTTTGCAGTGTGTTTTAACACATTATACAATGTATGGGAAAAGGCAACTATACGTGGATATATAGCACAAATAATTAATTTGGGGCTCCAAATACAATTCGTTGAATATGGGAATGAAGTCAGATTACGGTCTGCAGATATTGAATTTCTTCCAGGCCAAAATAATAAGATAGATATAAATGTGTCTATAAAAGTAGATGGAGTAGACGTTGATCCGAATACAAATGGAATTCAAATAGATATAAATGATTCTTTAATTAATGCAATATGTGATAATATAAATAACTTTTTAATTAATTCATATCATGGAAAATACCATTTAAAAGTTCTAAAAATTAATGGAGTTGTAGCATGCTTAAATCCATAATTTAAATTAATCGTCCTTTCTTTTAATATTCTCTTTTAACTCATCAGGAATTTCAGAAACATATTCAATTTCATTGCTCTTTTTTGCCATTTTTTCAATTCTATCTAATTTAAATAGCGTATTTAATAAATATTTTTCAATATTTGCTTGACGTTTTTCAATATCTGAAATTCTCTTTGATAGTTCATCTATATTATCTGTTATAGCGCCTTCTCCAATTATATGGAATTTCTTTATATTTTCAATTTCACCTTTTAAAGTATTGTGGGAAATTTGAATGTCATCTCTAACTTCTTCCAAAGATTGACACAAATTTTCAAATTTATTCAATAATTCTTGCATTTTTTCCATATATGAATTTTCTAAACTACTTAATTTTGCACCTAAATATAATATTTGCTTATCTTTTTCATCTAATAATTGAACTAGTGCTGTAAGTATTGCATATAATGCCTGTGGAGTGTATTCAGCAGTAAACTCAATATTATATTTTTCTTTGATTTGAGCAGCATATTCTAATAATTTTTCCCAAGCTTCTTCTTTGGATTTGAATTTAGGTATCTCTATTCTCATATTTTTAATAATATATAACAAAATATATTTATTGTCTCCTGATTATCTTTTCTTCATAATAATTCCAAACTTTATATGCAATAAATATTGTAATACAAACCCAAATTAAATATAATCCCATAGCATAAGGATTTAACAAAGTAGATAAAGACAATGCGACTGGCATCGGTAAAAGAAACAATTTCTCTTTTTGTGATTTTAGATATATTGACAATATAATTCCAGCAACTGATACTACAAGAACTAATATATTTTTAAAATAAACTGCGATTAAAACATCTATTAAAAAAATAGTAATTAAAATTAGTTGAATATTATCACATATTTT
>CAZMYQ010000032.1:0-5696 GCA_964570545.1 uncultured archaeon
GTTATTGAGTTTTGTTCTTACCAGTCATTCTTCTGAGATTGTGAGCATATCTTTGTTTCTTTTTATATTCATCATACAATGGTTTAAACCAAATATCAATATTCTTTTCAATAATTTCTTTTATTTCTTTATCTGTTACTCTTTTATTCATTAGTTCTAATATTTTATCTTTAATGGCTTTTTCTGATTTATCTAAAGAGTATGCCGTTGCGTCTTTGAATAACTTTTTGAATATTTCTTCAGCGTATGTTTCTTTATTTAAGTTTGATGTTTCTTTCATCTCTTTTTTATTTTGTTCTTGTGATTTCTCTTCTTTTTCTTCAGATTTTTCCTTAATTTGTAATATTTCTTTTTCTGTTCTATCAATAAATGCTGCTGCAGATTCTAAATCTTCACTCTTTGAAATTAACTTTTTAATAAATAATTTATGTGTCCACTTGTCAAGATACTTTTCAATAATTTCTTTTGTTTCTTTATCTTTCTTGAGCTTATCATCGATTTCGATAAATCTTTTGATTTTTTCTTTTATTTTTTCTTCTGTTGGATTCAAAGTATAAACATATGCTTTATCAAATAATTTTATAAATTTATTTGCTGCATCTTTTAATTTTTCTATATCTTTAAATATTCTATTAACTTCGTCTTCTATTATCTTTTTGGCTTCTTCTGCTAATATTGGTTTTAAATCTTTATAAACATATTCATATTTCCATATGTGCTTTATTATTTCTTCTTTAGATTTTCCTTGTCTTTTTAATTCTTTTGCTTTTACTCTTACTGCTTGGATAAATCTGTTAATTGTTTTTTCTTTCTTAGTATCTTCTTCTTCAATTTTCTTTTCTTCTTTCTTAGATTTTTCCTCAACTTGTTCTTCTTTTTTTTCTATCTTTTCTTTTAATAACATATATCCACATGAAGATGTCGGAATTGTCTCTAATTTTTCTTCAAAGTTTAATCTTTCTAATAATTTTTCTAAGTAAGCTCCAACCTCTAATGCTTCTCCTTTTGATACTTTCTTTGATTTTTCAACTATTTTATCAAAAATCTTTAATGCTAATTCCTTAATCTTTGGATCTACTTCTTTCTTTAACCATGGAATCATAGAGACAGATTCATACATCTTAGATTCCAATTTCTTTTTAATTTCTTCAATTTCTTCATCAGATTTTCCAATCAAAGTTTCTTTATCAATTCCTAATCTTTCCATTGCTTTTCTTAATACTGTTGATGCTTTTCTAATATTTTCAATCTCTTGCTTTCTTGCTAATTCTTCTAAGTATTGTTTATGTTCTTTTTCTACTTTTTCTTCTAATTTGTTGATAAATCTTCCTGCAACTTCTAAATCTTCTTGTTTTTCTGGTTTAATTTTTGGTTGTTCAAACTTCTTCTTCCTTGCTGCTCTTATTATTGCCTCTAATTTCTTATTAACTTCCTCGTTTTCTTGTGCTAATTTTTCAAGTTCTATTTTTGCTACATCTAGTTGTTGTTTTAATTTATCATAATTCCTTATTTTTGTAATAACTTTCTTTATTGCGTTTTTAATGAGATATATAGATGCTCCAGCACCGAATGCAATTACGTTAAGATTTCCTGTCTTAACAAAAATATCATATAAGTATTTACCATCTATTTCCCAATGCATTCCAGCCTTCCAACCTGAAGATATAAAGTTCAATGTTTCTTTTAGATAACTAATAACTTGTCCTGCTGGAGACATTCCTCCTGTATTTAGTAGTTGTGCTGCATCTAATATACCATGGGCTGTAGTTATCATTCCAGTAAGCATAGCGGCTTTACCTGCCAATCTAGCTATCTTATTTTCTGATTGAGCCGCGACTGCACCTCCTATTGTTGCCAAAGCACCTCCTACAAATTCAGGAGCTCCAGTTGTCGCTGCAGAAACACCTGCTACAGCCAAGCTTCCAACACCTAATAAAATTTGTTTATTTTTGCTATCTTTGATTATGTTTATGTTATTGTAAATTTTCTTTCCTATCTTTTCAAGCGCGTATGCAGTTCCGGCTCCTAAACCAGCAGATATGGTAGCACCTACTGCAGCAGGAACTGTACATATTTTTGCTTTTATAGCAGTTGCTGCTGCTTTTACTTTACTTAAAACTCCTGCTTTTGCGGTGGTAGTTGTAACTGTTTTGGTTGTTGTACTTGTTGCTGCTGTAGCGCTAGAACTTGTTGTAGTGCTTGCTGCTGCCGTTGAAGAGGTTGAGGATGATTTTGCTAATGCTACGATAGATGTTGCTAATGCAGTAAGAGATGTTACTAAAGATATATTGTCTTTTTCTTTTTTCAAAAATCGCTTTATTCTTGAGAATAATCCAGATTTTTGTTTTTCTTCCGATCTTTCTCTTGTATTGTTTTGTCTTAAAGAATCTCCCTCCGTTTCAAATATGCTAGGAATACCTAAATCTTTTAATGATTTAATTTTTTTTACATCATCTTGTTTTTCTTCTGTACTAGTTTTAACTTCAACTTCTACATCTTTTTCTTCAATAACAGCATTTTCGTTTAGCTTTCCCTTTTCTTTAACTGCTTCCATGGTCATGATAATAAAAAGCCATAGCTATATATATTAGAAGTTACCAATTTTTAATTTTTGTTAAATTTAGAAGAAAGTATAAAAAATAAGGATAATTTTATATATATTAATTTTACTGCTTATTTATTTTTCTCAAATATAACTCAATCAATATATACGCCAACAACACGGAAGAAATTCCAACAGCATCTCCAGCAGTTAATTTATTTAATTTTAAACTTAATATGTTTGATATTGAACTTATAGGGTATTTCTCTGGTGATATTAAATTAGATACTGTAACATATGCATTTATTGCTCTTAAAATTCTTCCAAAATATTTGACAAATTTGTCTGGATGTGATTCATATCCTATACTTAACAAATATCCGATTGTACTTAATCCCGATGCCCAATATCCAGGAGAAAATAGTGATCCTATAGTAAATATCAACGATTCTATGTTTAATAAATCTCTCAAATCATATTTTTTAATATGATTCTTTAATCTTTTACTTATTTTTCTGATAGTTCCTTCTACTATTGCTATGGTTGCTGAATACGCTGCTCCGATAACCGTAAGTTCTGTTGGTGAATATTTAGTTATAGTTGCTGTCGCATTAGCCTTAACAGAAGAAGCATTTTGTACAATGGTTTCTTTTGTCTTGTTAATTATATTTACAACTTTTTCTGTTTTTACACTTGAAATATTTTGGCCTTCTGATATATTTGATTTTATTTGTGAAACTGTATTATTTATAATTTCCGTAGCATTATTTTTAACTTCTGATATATTTTGTTGAACAGTATTATTAACAACTTCTGTCACATTATTTGTAGTTTTTGATGCATTTTGTTGAGCAGAATCAACTCCAAGAAAATGCTTTAACGCTGTTACACTCCAGAAATCTTGAACGGCTGTAACATTTCCTGATGAATCAATGAACAATCTCCAAACAACATCGCCATTTCCTTGCAAATAGATTAATCCATTATTAGGATCTGATATTTCAGGAACAACTTTAAAAATATGTTCTTTTCCGTGACTTTGTAGAATAACTTCTTTTACATTATTTAAATTTACTGGGTAATAAAATCCTTCTTTTGAAACGTTTATAACATAACTTGAGCCATCTTTCATAATCCATACTATTTTTTCAGGCTGTATTCCTGCATATGTTGTAAATGGCAAAACACTTAAACAGATATTTTTTGCTCGTTTTGACATTTTATTCAATTTTTTAAATATATCTTTATCGTAGCGTAAATCTTTAACTTTGTTCTTAATTCCCTTCAATTTTTCAACTAGCATAATTGTAAAACCACGTAATATTATATAAGAAAAAGTACTAATAGAAAGGAAATCATTTAATTAGTTTAAACTTAATGACAAACATTTCAGAATCTTCTGTTATTTCTTTTCCTAAAAGTTTACCATATATTTGATTCAAAGTTTCCAACAATTCTTCTTTAGAATCAAATCCATCGGCTTTTATTTCATCTTCTGTTAAATCTTTTATCTTCTTCTTGTAAATTTCTGTAATTTCAGCTTCACCTAAATTTTCACTCTTTTGAAATGTTACTTTTACAATATCACCTTTTTTAAACTCTTCATATATACAACCAGGTCTATATAATCTAAGAGTTTGAGTTTTTTCTCCATTTAAAATTTTTTGTTTAAATTCTTCTGCTTCTTTTCCTTCCAACCCTTGACCAAAATCTAATGTTTTGTTTGTTTGTTTGTTTGTCGTATTTGCCATTAAGATTATCATAAACTGGCATTATATATGGAGTATATATAAAAAAGTGCTAAAATTAAATTTAAAAATCGACAAACAAAGATCTTTCCGTAATTTCATAAAATATAGGTTTAAGCATTTTTTCCTTTATTTTATTTATATCTTTAGTTTGAGCCATAATCCAACCTAATTTAACGTATGCTACTTCAGGCAACATATCTTCCAAATAAACAACACCAAGTTTATTTAATTCCACTCCTCTGCTATATACATTACAGTGAGTTCTTCCGTATATACATTGAGAAGTCATTCCAACAAATATGCCTGATTCTATTAAAGATTTAATATCATTTAATACATATTGCGGTGCATGACCTAAACCCGTACCTTCTAATATTATTCCGTCGTATTCACTATAATGTCTAAATAAGTTCTTAATTCCAGGATATATTTTACATAAAGCAATATTATCATGGAAGCCATTTATTAATTTAGGATTTGAATTTTTTCTTTCAAAACCCTTGACATTTATTTTTAAATTATAATTTTGAATCTTCCCTTTTGATAATTCTAAATCCAATTCGGCAACAATAGGGAAATTAATTGATCTAAATGCATCTCTACGAGATGTATGCATTTTTCTTACTCTTGTTCCAACATGTAATGCTAAAGTTTTGTCATTTGAATCTTTATGCATACAGACAAATACTCCTGAAAAATCATTTATAGCGAATAAAGAAGCACCAACTAGATTATAAGGCGTATCTGTTGATGGCCTATCAGATGATCTTTGGGCGCCAACCAAAATTATTGGCTTATTGACATTTTGAATAGCAAAGGATAAGTAAGAAGACGTATAGTGCATAGTGTCTGTCCCATGCGTTATTATTACTCCGTCACAATCTTCGTTTAAAGATTCATAAACTTCTTCTGCTAAGATTTGCCATTTTTCTGGATCCATATCTTCAGACAAA
The DNA here is from genome assembly GCA_964570545.1 of uncultured archaeon. Lineage (GTDB taxonomy): Archaea > Iainarchaeota > Iainarchaeia > JAADDC01 > CAZMYQ01 > CAZMYQ01. Next base: position 5,247 of record CAZMYQ010000032.1, read on the forward strand.
ATATTAAATGGCTGTTTCGCTTTATATGTGGCAACATATTTTAATTCAGGAAATGATAATAAGAAATCATCCACTGTAAATTGCGATACGACACCACCTGTAGTATAATCAACACGAGAAGCAATGGTTCCGCCAGTACCTATAATAGTTATTTTCTTATTAGTTTCAGGTAAGTTTTCTACTTTGATTTGACATTTCTTTGTTTCAAATTCCCCAATCTCTTCAATTTGTTCAGGTTTAACACCTATATTATATCCATTCTTTAATTTAACTATTACTATATCGTCTTTATTTCTAGAAGTTTTTGGTAATAAGACACCTTCTAATTCTAAGCCATTCCATTTGACTTTTACTTTTTTTAATTTTTTTATAAGATAATATAGATTAAAAATTAATTTAGTTTTTTTTGTTCTTGTATTTTTCAATTATTCTATGTAAATAGAATCTCAT
>CAZMYQ010000033.1:0-5588 GCA_964570545.1 uncultured archaeon
AAAAGGTATTCAACAGATGATTGGAACCGTTCTAATTATTGCTGCGGTTGTAGTTGTCGGTGTAATGCTTCTAATGTTCGCAATCGATACGTTCAAGAGCACTTCAGGAACCGTCGCTCAAAAATCCGACAAAATCCTAAACGTTAAGTTCCTAGAATTAGAATCCGCCCAATTGATTGGAAACACGTTGAAGATAATGATCTTAAATCGATCGGGAGAAGAAGTATCTGGGCAATTAGTTATTATAGCGACGCAAAACGGAATGGATATAGGCTCAACGGTGATCGGCGATTTTAATATCAAAGACGGAGAAATTAAAGAGCTCTACATTTCCGATCCAGAATTTATAAGTAAAATAAAAGAATACATGAAAAACGGCGACGTGTTAATTAGAATTTCTGGGTCTTCGAGTACAGTTACGATCGTCAGTAATGCTCCTGTTGCCGGACAATCTTCTGTCCAAGAGATGGAAGTTCCTCCGATTAGGATATTATCTCCGGCGAAATATTGGATAAATTCCAACACAGTCGATATCAATTGGACTTGGGATTACAATGCGGATTGTAACTTATATGTCGACGGAAGTTTAGAATATTCGTGTACAATAACCGACGGAAGTGTTTGTTCATATACTTTTAACACATCTGGCGACGGAATTTATGATTATAAAATATATTGTAAAACCAATTCCGATAGCAATATCCAAGCCGATCAAAACGCTGTCGGAAAGTTTGCTGTTGATACTACGGCGCCAAGTATAAACATAATCGAGCCGAAAAATGGATCAACATATAAAAAGACGAAAATAGATTTCAATTTTTACGTAGAAGATAACTTATCGAATACAATTCGCTGTACGATCGATTTAAATAACGGCGCTTCATACGAATTAGTTGGAGACGCTAATACTTACTTTGTAAAAACGATAAACTTACCGGCTGGAGATTACACTGCTACGATAACTTGCCGCGATAAAGCAGGAAATTCCAGCAACACTTCGACAACGTTTTCGATAAAAGTAAATATTACTTTGAATTCTCCAAAAGATAGAGAAGTAATCGACGACAGTCACACAACAATCGATTTCAATTGGACAGTTTCTGGAATCAGTGGAAGTGTTAACTGTGATTTAAATCTCGATGGAACTAAACACATTCCGGTAACTTGTCAAGACGGCGTTCCTTGTATTTATAGTTACAATACTTCGAGCTTGTCTCTCGGCGAACACACTTGGTCAGTAACTTGCGCCGGACAAACCGCATCTGCTACGTTTTATTATGTTGGTCGGTTAAGTGACTATAGTTCTAGAAAAATTATCGAAATATATAATCCAAACACTACAGATTTGAACGATTATCAAGTTAGAATCGATATTAATTCGACATCATTTGCTGGAGATATATTCGGAATGAATTTCGCTGAAGAAGGATTCTGGTCTCAAGTCGATCCAGACTGTAACGATTTAATGTTTACCGATGCAACAGGAAAGAACCCATTGTCATTCTGGATCGAAAAATGTGATCCATCTAACAAAGAAATTATAGTCTGGGTGAAAGTTCCTAAGATTAGGGGAGGAGACAGTAATATCATTTATATGTACTGGGACAGTGGAAATAAAACTTGTAAGGATTATATTAGACACGATCCGGACTTAAATAAATCATATTGTGCTGGATATAATGTGAATAAAGTATTTATCTTTTTTGATGGAGATAGTGGGCATTTTGATTATAATTATCCGAATAAAGAAATAACTAAAATATATTGGCAATATGATAAATCTAAAAACACATATTCAGATGGATATTACTGGGTACTAGGAGGTCCTTGCAAATATGATAGGACATCTACATCCATAAATCTAAATTTACCGTATGGTATTTATAAAATACATTATAGAGTTTGGATATTTGATTCTTGGGATGGTGAAGGTTCTATTGTAGAATTGTATGATTCAAGTAATAATGTAACAGCAAAAATAGGTGCATATATAAAATTATTTGAAGGAAACCCTCATGATGCAAAATATAAATACGAATATAATCCTTTTTTAGTTGTTGCAGGAGTGTCATCTATCTTTATGCTAAGTTCAGAATCCTTACGTTACCACAAGATTGGACAAATATATCCAAGTAACTATAAAGATTGTTGTGGTTCATGGAAAGACCCAAATTGGTGGAAAGATGGATATTATGTTGTAGATGCAACGCTAGATACAAGTATAAAGAAATTAGTATTTAGAGCAACATTAGACCAAGATGCTTGTGACGAATCTTGGGGAATTAGCCACATAATCATAGCAAAAGGAGCTTTAAAGGAACCAATAATCACTTTTAAATAAATCTTAATATCTTTTTAAATAACTAATTTCTAATGGACCAAATCGAAAAAAGAAAAATTGACCATATAAAGATATGTTTAAAAGATTCTTCAAAATATACTAAAACAGCGCTATTTGAAGATATAGTTATATTAAATAGTGGAATATGTGGAATAAATTATGATAAAATAAGTACAAAAACAACATTTCTTAAAAAAGAAATAGATGCGCCCATTTTAGTGGAAGCAATTACAGGTGGTTGTAAATTATGTGCAAAAATAAATGAAACTTTAGCAAAACTTTGTGAAGAATGTCAAATACCGATGGAAGTTGGTTCTCAAAAGGCAGGAATAAAAATAAAAGAACTAAGATATAGTTTTGAAATTGTTAAAGAGTTCGACATACCTATAAGAATTTCTAATATCGGAGCGGTTGATCTAATGATAAGAAAAGATTGGAACGAGGATACAATATTAGAGTGTATTGAAATGATAGATGCCCATGCAGTGGCGATTCATTTCAATCCTATGCAAGAATTATTTCAACCAGAAGGAGACAAAAACTTCAAAAATTTGAACAAAATAAAAGAAATAATTCAAAACTTTAAAGAAAAGTATGGAAATATTCCATTTATTGCAAAACAAGTTGGTGAAGGATTTTCACATAAAGATGCAGAAATCTTAAAAAAGATAGGTTTTGATTGGATAGATGTTGGTGGGGCAGGAGGTACAAACTTCTCAAAGGTAGAACTAATGCGTGGTAGTAAAATTAATGAAAAAATATCAGAAGAATTTGGTATTCCTACTGCTTTAAGTATTTTATTAGTTAAAAAACATTTTGATAACATTATAGCATCCGGGGGTTTGTCTGACGGTATAGATTTATTTAAAAGTTTAGTATTGGGAGCAAAAATTGGCGGCTTTGCAAGAAAATTTTTAAAGCCAGCATATGAAATAGTAACTAAAGATAAAGAATTTTCAATTTTAACTAAAACATATGAAGATATAAAAAACGATTTAATTTGTTGTATGTATTGTACGGGTATCGAAAATATCTGTGATATATCAAAAGTAAAATACGCATTGACAGGCAAACTACGAGAATTGTATCACTCTTTCTTAAAAATATAAATTTAACTTTATAGTTATTTAATATGTGATGATGAAAGACTGGCAGTCTGATGTGATGATGATTAGGAGGTATTCTGATGTATTATGACTTTATTATTATTGGGGGAGGCGTTTCAGGTGCTTATTTAATGTATAGATTAGGAGATAAATATAGTTGCGCATTATTTTCTGCTTCTTTATATCCAAACATATATGAATTTGCAATTGTAGACGACGGTATCTTAAATATATTTCCGTTTTTAAAAAGATTTATTGTAAGTTATAAAAAAATAGAGAACAAAAATTATTATTTACTTTCAAAAGGCGATATGGAAAAATATTTTCTTGAAAAATCTACTGGAGATATATATAGACGAAAAACAATAAAAAATCCAGTAAAAATATTTAATAGAGAAGATAAAATTTTTAAATGTGAAGAACTAATTGATGTCTGTGGTTATGCATCACCAACCATTCAAAAACTAAATTATAAAATTTACTACATAGTAGAAATATTATCTTCTGATTATCAAGAAAAGTTGAATCCTTTTGAGTTGGACAAAGATATTTATTACTATAGATTGATATTTTTAAGTAAAAAGTCAAAGGATAACTTAGATGATATTCTAAAATTATACAAAGTTAATCCAATACATATGAATATACGCAAAAAAGCAATTTATGAAGAAATTCTTCCATTAGTTAAAAAAAGAGTTATTTTAGTAGGGAATACTTTAAACTTAATTAAATATGATACTTACGATGATATATATTACACCATAAAATCTATCGAATATTTGAAAAAGAGTTTCGATTTTGGAATTTTTAAGAAGAGCCTTTACGAATGGTCTATGCTACCTAGTTATATATCATCATATATAGGAAAAAAACAAAGCAACAATATATTCTTCGTATTTTAAAAGAATTACTTATTAACACATATATATTACAAAGAATATAATAATAATATCAAGCGGGGATGGCCGAGTGGTCTAAGGCGGCCGACTGCAGATCGGCTTTTTCCTGGGTTCGAATCCCAGTCCCCGCTTAAAAAATTAATATTTCTAAGTTATATAACTTAAAACTTTCTTTAAAAGCCAATTTAAAATAAACATTTAAAAATTTTAATGGACGTTAAAGAATTATTAAATTGTAGCTTTATTAACATAAATAAGCCATCTGGGCCTACATCTCATCAAGTTAGCGATTGGGTATCAAAAATATTAAAAACTAAATGTGGACATTCTGGGACATTGGATCCAAAAGTTATTGGTGTTTTACCAATCGGTGTTGGAAAAGCGACATATTTGTTGAGATTGTTGTTAAACGCTCCAAAAACCTATGTTGGGATAATGAGACTACATAAAAATATAGATTTAGGCAAGGTAGAAAATATTTTTAAAGAATTTGAAGGAGAAATATATCAAATACCACCAATAAAGAGCTCCGTAAGAAGAAGATTAAGAATACGAAGGATATATTCTTTAAAACTTATTGAAAAAGATGGGAAAGATATATTGTTTGAATGTAAATGCTCGGCGGGAACATATATAAGAAAATTGATTCATGATATGGGTTTAGCATTGGGTTGTGGCGCACACATGGAGGACTTAATACGTACTGAAACAGGACCGTTTAAATTTAAAGATTGTTGTATATTGCAAAATGTTTTAGATTATTACATAATATGGAAAAAACACGGCATAGATAAATATTTAAAGTCAATTCTAATACCTATAGAAATACTCAAAGAAGTTATTCCGTACGTCGTAGTCCATGAGAAAGCACTATTTAGTGTTTCTCATGGAACTATCTTGGGATATAAAGGTATCTTAGAATATAAAGGAAATTTTGGCGTTGGTTCTGAAATATTGCTTGTAGATCCAGACGGAAAAGTGTTTGGTATTGGGAAAGTTTTAAATGAAATTGAATCAAAATCAAAACACTTAATTAAACCAGACAGAATATTAAAGCAATATGAAAAAGTTTAAAATCAAAAGAATAATGGAAATTAAAAAAATTAAAATATTAAATAAAGAAGATTTTGAAAGTTTTGTAGATAATTCTACCCAATATCAAAAATTTTTAGAAACTGCGTCAAAATTGTTTCAAGTTGATAAACATAAGATAGATTACGAATTTAAAACAACTTTTGTACC
>CAZMYQ010000034.1:0-5558 GCA_964570545.1 uncultured archaeon
TTCCTACCTTTTTAATCTAAATTATATATTTAAGGATATCTATATTCTGCGCTGCATTCTTTACTTTCAACTCTAAATACATATCCATGCAAATTAGAAACTCCATTTATATTTACTATTGCTGATTGTCCTGGCTTTAATGAAGGTAATACAGCAGAGTTCACTGGATCACATTTCACCGAGTTGGTACTAAAATCAACATAGCAAATTTTATTCCAATCTAAATCATGTACTTTAAAACTTGAATCTACATAATAAAATCTTAAATCGGTCGTAGTAATATCTCCTATGTTTGCTACAATTATTGGATAACTTTTATTTGGATCTAATCCGCTTATTGGTGGAGGTAAAATTCTTAAATTACATCTCAATTCTTTTTCTACTAACTTTGCCTTAAAATCTATATTTGTCTTATAAGTACTAACCAAATTTGTAGCCCAAGGATAAATAAATATACCTATTGCCATCAGAACGGCCAAAATTAATAATACTGCTGATATCTGCTCCGAAAAACCTCTCATTATTAGATTATGACGTATTAATATAAACAAAAAACTAAGAGACTAATTGGATAGTATGTTACTGCGTGTATATTATTAGATAAGGCCAATATAATTAATGAATAGTTATTCTTATCTTGATATTATCGAATCTACAATAAAGGATAAAAGAATAATAGAAGCTTTTAAAGTTATTAAGAGAGAAGATTTTTTACCCAACGATGTTAAAGATTATGCACATGTTGATGCTCCTTTACCTATTGGTTTTGGGCAAACAAATTCACAGCCATCTCTAGTAGCATATATGTTGAAAGAACTAGAATTATTTGAAGGTGCAAAAATTCTTGAAATTGGTACTGGTTGCGGTTTTGTCACCGCTTTATTATCATATTTAGTTGGTCCAAAAGGAAAAGTATATTCAATAGAGATTATTCCTGAATTGCATGAATTTGCTAAAAAGAACATAAAAAAGTATGATTTCACAAAAAACGTTAGGTTAATTTGTGGTTCAGGATATTTTGGTTATAAAGAAGGTGCGCCATATGATAGAATTTATGTAGGTGCATCACCGCCTGAAATTCCAAAAGAAATAATTGAACAACTTAAAGATAGAGGAATTTGTGTTATGCCTGTTGGAAATTATTATCAAAAATTAGTTAAAATTAAGAAAGAAAATGGAAATGTTAAAATTGAGGAACTGATGGACGTTTCATTCGTTCCGCTAGTTAAATCATAGCAAGTCTTCGATAAGTTTTTTAGTATTGTCGTAATTTATTACTATTTTGTAATGTGTACCTTTTTCTTCCGCAACTTTATTCCAAACATTCCTTAAGTTTTGAGCAGAAAGTCCTTTGTTTCCTGTAAATATGTGTGGTGGATCTCGCTCTTTAGATTTGATTGGCGCAAAAATAGCCTTTTCTCTTAGATCCCCTATAAATATATTTTGTATTACATCATATGCAAATTTAGCACATGTAATAACTAAATCTTCATTAGATAAATTTTTTATTAAATGGGTATAATTAGATACCAAATCAAAGAATTTTGAAGGCTCTCCTCTTAATGAACATAAATCTTCTAATTCAAATCTTGTCCATAATAGAGTTAAAGCATATGCAGAATATACACAATATTTTGACATAATTGCTACGAATTGGGTATCTTTCTCTCTGTTTTTGTGTATATTGTCATCTTGTTGCTTACTGTATTGTCCAACAGCCTTTTTTATATTATTAGTTAAAGATCTTATTAAAACTCCTGCTGAAAATTTTGCTTTTGGAGGCAAACTTCTTGGATATTGATTCAAATGAGGTAAAATATTTCTATGGAAATCTCCAACGTTTCTTATTATTGTTTCATAATTTTTAAAGAATTTAGTTGCAAGTATAGAAATTCCTTTATCTTTTACTTTATATAATTTTTTTATATTTTCATCACTTACAGATGATTCATTAGATATGTCATATAAAACATTTATATATGTTTCTTTACTACCAGAATTTACATCAACATCAATATCAACTGAATGAAATGCATCTAAAATTTCCCTTAGAGGAATAAGACCGTCAACCAACACGAAATTAAAACGTCTTCTGAAAGCTCCTTCTATATTCCCAGCGGAAGGATTTCTATTGGTTGTTAGCAAAACGAAATAGTTAAATCTAAATTTCTCATCCATCATTTTCTTTTCAGTTACTTCACCCAAAATAGCCTTAAATTCATTAACCATCTTCTGGTTTGCTGCAGAACCTAAATCTCCGCTGTCGTGCTTCTGAATTAATTGCTCCGCTTCATCAAATAGAATAATATATGGTATTCCTGCTTCTGCTGGTCCAAATCCTTTTTTCAGAGCCTCTCTTAACAATTTTTCAGATTCACCGTGGTACTTGGATTGAATATCAGACAAAGTATACTTAGCTAATTGTCCTCCAATTCTATTTGCCAAAAGCCTTGCCATAGTAGTCTTACCCGAACCAGGAGGACCCCACAATATATATAAACCATATTTTTCACTCGTTCCTGTGATTGGTCCCATTTGTCTGTAAGTTATCCTTGTAATTAAATCTTCTATTGCTGGAGGTTGGAATATGTAAAAATCATCCAATAGTCTACCATATGCCTTTGCGAATGCATCAACAACTTCTTTAGGAAAATGCGCTAATCTCGATTCTACACTCAAAATTTGAGAATACGAAGAATACAAACTATTTAATAAATATGAATGTCCTTTCTTTAATAATAAAAGGATTTCTTTAACCATAAGTTGCTTATTATATGATAAATTCAAGTATACTCTTTGAATCAAAGCAGGAGGAAATCTTACACCATTATATTCATATTTTTCCAAAGAATCACAAACCCCTGTTATGTACTTATCAACCTCTTCTTCGATTTCAGAAGCAGATGGAATCCTAACTTCTGATAAATTACCATCTTCTATTTTCGATTTCATTTGCGTATATTTTATTTTAAATATGTTATAAACAATTGATGCTTGAATGAGTTGTAAAAATACCATTATAGTTTGGGATTCTGCGCATCCAAAAGTTGCTTTATCTGCTTCATACAATAAAACATAAGAAGCAAAAATATCTAACATAGTATCCAAACGTGCACAATGGTAAGATATATGATTATAGATAGAGTTTAATTTATATTGTGGCGCTATTCCGTGAGATCTATATGAATAGATACTGGTAATTAGTTCTTTATTTATTAACATAGGTACGTCTCCAAGATTGTCTTGAAGTGCTTTTAAGCCGGGTTTTCTACAAAAAGCACCAAATCCAGTATGTGCTATGTTATATAATTTTTCACCTAATTGACCTATCTTTGCAAAGGTAGCTAAATATACTTTTGGATCCAAAGGTTTACTATTAAATTGAATTTTATCATTCTTTTTGGATCCGAAAAAATTAAACATTAATTTTTATATAAAAAGATATTTAAATACCTGTAAGATAATATAGCCAAACACGAGGATATCCAATGAGAGGAATCTTAAATACATATTTTGCTAAAACATCTTCTTTCGGTACTAAAACACCATCTGGATATGGATTAGTTTCATCGTTATCACCTTTAAATAAATAATATTCCTTATTTAAATCTTTACAATAGATTTTAGCCAAAGCCCTATGCACTATTAAAATATTAATTTTTCCAGGAATATTCAAATGATAAAATGCTATATCTCCTGATTTAGTATCTTTTCCTTTGCAGGATCCAATATGAAGTTGGCCGTCAGAATATATTAAATTAGAAGGTATCAATATATATCCATTATCTAAAAGTCTCCCATAGTCCAAACAATCTAATTCACAATTTATTTGAGCATTTATATTTGATTTTACACCAAAAACTAAATCTCCAACATTTATGGTTGGAACCATAGACGGCGTTGGCACAATATGAATATGAATGCCTAAAAGCAATAATAATCTTAGCAAGAGCGAAACAAGAACTATTGTATATATAATTTCTAGTCCGTCGCGCACAATATTTTGGACGTTTTCCGGTATTTGATTTTTGATTTTTTCCCAAAACTTGTCAAAATAATAATATGGATTTAAATACTTCAGCAATTCAATAAATTTCATTATTATTATCTGCAAAAGTATAAACATTTATGTAACATCTTTTAAATATTGGAAGTTATGAACATATATTGCTAATCGGTTATTCTTTATGATGAAGAACATAATTAGTATTTTAAATGCAAAGCCCAAAAAACTTGCAATATATAAAAATGATAGCAAATATTTTTTGGAAACTCCAAAAGATGAAGTTATCTTTGAAATAGGTAATAAAAATGATTTTGAAGAATTTATTTTAAATTTAGAACAGTTTTTAGAGAATGAAAATAAAAGAAAATTCAAATATAAAAACATATCAATAGAAAAAGATTCAGATGTTATTATAGGAATTTATTTTAAAGATAAAAGATACGTATATTTTTGTGAAGTAGAAGAATTTAAAAACTTTTTGAAAAGGAGCATTGATTACACTACACATAAATCGTCAAAAGCGAAAAACCAAATAATATTTAACTAAAACAGTAATACATATTTAGAACCAAGTAATAAATATAATCAAAACTTATTTAATAGTATGACGAGTATTTCGATGTGTGCTATAATGAGTAGAGAAACAGATATGAAAAATTTACGCCCAATAATATATCAAAAACTTATATTTTGTGAAATATATATAGACTGCAAGAGTAGAAATAAATATTGTTTAAAGATAGAATTTTCTGAAATAAACAATGAAACAAAAAAAGAGAAGTTTGAATTTTCAATGGAAAAAGAAGATTTAGAAAGATTCTTAAAAAATATAAAGATAGAATCTAAAGATTTAAAAAAGAAATATTTAGAAAAAGTATTTCAATTAGAAGACATTACATTTCAAGCAAAAATTGATACAAATAGAAACGTGGTTGAAATGACATTAGAAATAAAGAGTAACAATACCAACATAAAGATAATAGGCTTTACTGAATTAAAAAAGTATATATTGTTTTTTAAAGATTTGGAAGATTTATTAAAAAAGGAAAATATTCATACAAATGAAAATATTTTAGTTATATCTTAATCAATATTTATAGTTATCTCTATAAAAGAAGTACCTTTACCGTTGGAATTTATATCTGTTCCAATCTTAATGTCTTTGACTTTTATCCTTCCAGGCATATGCTTATTTTTTAAAAGTTCAACCAAATCTACTGCTTTTGTTATTTTTTTGCCACGCCCTCTAATTACTATTTCAGAAAATCCTTGATTTTGTAAAGTATATACTGCCAATATATATTGTCCTATTGGTTTGTCTCCTATTATCACATAATTTTGGTTCATTATATGTATTTGAAAAAGTATTTATAATACTTATTTATTAGTGTTTTATGAAAAAGATTCTGATATTTGTTGGGATTCTATTATTAGGACTTGTAATAACTTTTGCATACATTGGAATAAACACATTTAATTTGATAAATCAATCATATGATTATGAGAGTATAGATGAAAACGAAATAAAAACTGATTTATTTTACACTAAAAT
>CAZMYQ010000035.1:0-5558 GCA_964570545.1 uncultured archaeon
TAAAAATTTAATGATAAATATAGAAATATTAAATAACAAATTACCTGATGGTATTAAAAAAGTTAATGAAGTTCCTATGGCAAAAAGATTTTTAAAGCATAACTTAAATGGAATTTTTTTAAAGTTAAACGATTCTAAAGAAAAAATAAATATTAAAAATACAACTACAAATGGAAAGCAAAATTTCTTTCATATTTTCTATTTTTCTCAATGCAATTTAGAAATTTCAGAAGAATTCTTGGCTAAAACTTCCAACTCAAATATTCATATGTTGCTGTACTTACTTAACTCATCTATTGTATTTAACTTAAACCATAATTTTGAAAGTTCAAACATATTTTATAAATTAACAATAATTGGAAAAAATTCAAAAGTTAGAATAAACTTTTCAAAAGAAGGGATTAATTCAAAAATAAATTATAAAATTACTACTAAAAAAATCTTAATCCTTGACTTTGCTTCCAACGAAAGATATTTATCTTCTGCGGTAGTAAATACCATAGATGCGTCCGCTAACTTAGATCAAAAATATTTTTTTGAATTAGATGGAAAAAATAATAATATAAAATTTGGCGGGCAAATTGTCACCTTTGGAGGAAATTCTACACTAATTGTTAAGTCAAAAATTCCTATTTCTTATAATATCAGACATAAATTATTTGAGGGAAAGCAATTATTCAAAATATTTCGTGATGCTACAGGTGGAGAGAGGAGGTCTTAACTTTGCTTTATATATCCTCTTAAATACTGGCCTAACCACACACATATTATCTTTTGTTTGAATTATTCTTGACTGAATCATAGATCTAATATACGGTACTAAAGTAAATTCATCAGTAGTGTCAAATATAAAGTTAACGCCCATATTTTTTAAAGAAGCCATCTTTCCAAATATTAATCTAAAGTCTATAAGAGCCATGTTATCTATACTAAATAAACTTTCGCCATCATTAAATATAATTACTAACTTTGTTTCAGTTGATGCTAAGTTTTTTGATCTAATATAATAATCTAACCCATTTAGTATTGTGTGTATTACTGTATATTGGATTTTTTTATTTTCAGGTAGTTTTATTATTGTTGCTTTACCTAAACCTCTAAGCCAAGGTTTTGTTAGTGTATTTAAATCGTTTGTCCCAAAATAATTTGGAAAATATGTACTCAATATATTTACTAATCTTTTTAATCTATACACATGATATTTTTTTTCGTCTCCTTCTGGAACAATTAGGCGTTCTAAATCATAAATATTTGATAAGTTTTGAGAATGTCTGTTAATTACTTTCTCTAATTTTAAGTATGCAATTTGTTCAATTGATAGATTCATATACCAAGCCAAAATATGAGGATCTATATATCTTAAATCTATATGAATATCTTCGCCAAAATTCATGGGAATTGTTGGAAATCCTGATGGTTCAACATTTAATCCATATAGTTTAAAATATTTTTGATTGTTCGTTGGAATATTTAAACCTGAAAAATTATCAGAAGTTGTAAATATTATTACAGGAATTCCTGATAATATGTAAGATTCTGTCAATATGTGTTCAACATATGTACCAAATTCTTTTTCTCCAATTATACAACAATTTCTTAATTCTTCCATATCTTCTTGGATTGATTCTCCTGCTAGATTTATTCCTAAGTTTAAACTTTTTGGCTTTTCTTCAACGTAATCTTTTGTTTTATATGTTAAGAAACACGCCAGCGCTACTGGATCTTCGAATAACCCATATCTTGTTAATTCATCAGATTCCTTTAAGGTAATAACGCCATTTATTTTTGATATTATTTTACCTAAATTTTCCAGTTCGCCATATAAATTGCTAATATTGTCATTTAGAGATTCCCATGATGGTAATGATTTGACAGGACCAACGATTACAGAAGAATAAATTTTTATATCGCCATCTTCCCGCTTTCTTATTATATTTGTTACTTTTTGATGTTTAGACATAATTTCTTTTATTATTTTTGGATTGCTTAAAATATAAACTCTATGCATCATCAAAAGAGTTCCTATTATATTTTTATTTGCATCTCTTTTTATGATAAATGATAATATATCTTCATCTGGGTTTTTAAATAATCTAACTTCGTAATCGTAAAAATATCCTGAAAAAAATTCTTTCCAAGGACCTCCTGCAAAATTCAGATTTCGATTACCCATTATATTAATTTCTTGAGAATTAATATTTTAGATTGTACATTGACTTAGTTGAAATAAATTAGATAAGCATCTTGACATATAATATATTAAAAAAATAATAAACATTCATGAAAGATTTAATTAAAAAAGTAAATGGTTTTGTTGTTGAACATCCTTTTTTAGCAATTGGTGCTTCTATAGTTTTTGGAGCAATTTTGAGTATTATTTTGATATTTTCTATATTTGTCTTGCCTAATCTTTTTTATATGGGTTCGGCAGGATTAATAAAATCGGCTCAATATGTTGGTCCGTATCCTTATGAAGGCGGTTTCTTCAAACATATAAATCCTGAATCAAAATCTTTCAATGAAATTAAAGAAAGCGAATTATTTGTTAAAGAAGCAAGTTTTAAAATTAAATCAAAAAACGTTGAAGATGATGCTAAAAAGATAGAAAACGAGGCTATAAAATTAAACGGATATGTTGAAACAAAAGACATTGAAGATACTCAAACATATAAAAAAATACTTATGACGGTGAGAGTACCATATGAAAATTTTGAGCAAATGATTAATTTCTTACAAAGTTTTGACGTTCTAAAATCAAATGTAAGAAATTATAGGATTAATATATATCTTCAATTGAAGGAAAGAGATATAATTTTACAAGGTATACGTGATTACAATTTAATTAGACAAAAAATTTTATCAAAGAACAGTTATTCTACAGATGATTTAAGATTATTGTCTGAAATACTTTCATCACAAAGAAAACTTTCTCGAGATTTAGAAAATTCAAACTATAGATTGTATAAAGAACAACTTAAATCTCAATATCCAAAAATATCAGTCGAAATATATGAAGAAAAACCAATACAATTAATAGATAAAGATTTCTTCAAAGATATTATGCTGTCTATAAAGAATTTGATTAACACAGTTTATGAAGGACTAAAAAGTATAATATTTGGATCCTTAAAAGTTATAATTGAATGTATTGTTTGGATATTACATTTAGCAATAAGTACAATCTTTGGCATTTTATATCTTGTATTTTTAGCAGTATGTGTTTATGCAGGTTATAGATTATTTAAGAAAATTGTTGATATGATTTCCAAATTTATTTAAATCTTATTAATTTCTTTTTAAGCAATATTTCTTAGTATGGAGTTAATATATTATGATACTATTTGAATGGGGTACGTACAATGCAAAATCTACTTTAGAATATGCTTCTTTAATAGGTACGAGAATTACTGAAGTCCCTCCTGCTATTCTAACCAAAAGATTGAGCCAAAAATATTATGAAGAATATAAAAACTTAGCAACAAAAAACTTTAGTTTAATAATTGGGCACGGACCATACTACAATATTTTATCTAAAGGTGGTTTGAACGCCCATTTAAGCGCTGTAAAAAAGGCGAAAATGTGTGGGTGTGTTATATATAATTTTCATCCTGGCTTGAGAACAAAAGATAGTTTGAATGATCACTTAGAAGTATTGAAAAAACTTAACTCTGTATGTCCTGAAATGGTTTTTTCAATTGAGCCTGCAACTGACGCCGGCGAGTTTGGTACTATAAAAGAATTAGAAGAATTGATTAAAGCAGCCAATGAAGAAAATATTAATTTAATACCTTCTTTGCAGTTAGAAAATGTATATATTAATGAATTAAAAATTTACGAAACTGGAGATTTTGAAGAATTAGAAGTAGATAAAAGTTGGTGGTTAAAAGTCTTAAATAAATTTGATAAATTATCTAAAGATTTAGTACAACTAAGATTTTCTCAAGTTGTTGGTTTAAAATATGGTGATGAGTTCTATAAAAAAAGAGTACCATTAGGAAAAGGCTATCCTGACTTGAAACCTTTGGTTGAAGCTTTATCAGAATATATGGTAAAAAATGCAAAGAAAAAACATACAAAAAGAATTATATTTATTTACACAGGATTGCCTGAATATAAATATAAAGATTTGATTGATTTGTATTCAATGATTACTAAAGATGCAATAGATAAGTTAATCGAAAAAGCATATCAAAAAGAACATGGTGAAGATTATAAAAATACAACAAAATCTAAATCCAAACATTAAATTATTCATCTCTAATACCTTCTGATGTAATTCTAAATACTACTTCTCTTTCCGCTGAGCAAGGGGAATCTATCATTTTAGCAATTCTTTTATCGTCTTTTGCTTTTCTCAATTTGACTCTATATGTTGAAGCATGGGCTAAAACCATTCCACCAATTGGTTTTATTGGATCACCAAACATTATTCCAGGATCTTCCATAACTTGGTTTGTAAATACGACCGCTAAGTTATATACTTCTGCTATTCTTAATAAGTCGTGTATATGCTCATTTAATTTTTGTTGCCTCTCTGAAAGCATACCTCTTCCTACGTATTCTGATCTAAAGTGGCTTGTTAATGAGTCTACTATCAATAGACCAATATCTCTTGACTTTAAGATTCCTTTTATTTCTTTCTTAATAAACATCATTTGGTGATAAGATGATGGACATCTGTAATAAATTATATTTTCTAAAACCTTTTCTGCATCCATTCCTAAGGCTTCAGCCATCGCTCTTATTCTTTCAGGTCTAAATGTACCTTCAGTGTCGACGTATATTGCCCCTTTTTCTAATCCGCCTTCTTCTTCAGGGCGTTGAACATTAACACATAATTGATGACAAATTTGTGTTTTTCCTGAAGCAAATGGTCCAAAGAATTCCGTTATTGCTCCTGTTTCTATTCCTCCACCAAACAATGAGTCTAAGGCTTTGGAAGAAGTAGTTATCCTTTTTAATTGTTTTCTTTTCTCTTCAAATTCTTTTGCAGTCATGATTAATTGTTCATCTTGCAAGACTTCTTGTGCTATGCTTATTAATTTTTCAGCAGTGTCTGATGAAATTCCTGCTAGTTCAAGAGTTGCTGGAGAACAGACTGCTAACTCATAAATAGAATCAATTCCTGCATTCTTTAATTTTTCTAAGGTTGCAGGCCCTACGCCAGGCAAATCTTTTAATTCTCTAATCTCTTTTTCTTTCTTTTCTTTTGCCATAACTTATATTAGTCTTTTCAATATATTTTTAAGTTGTCTTTAAAAAATTGATGATTTTTTAAGTATCTTGGTATTTATAGATATATAAAATCTTGGCCTGATGTTAGTGAACCAATTTTTGAAATTTCCGAAGATGTGGAAAGTATTTATGATTTTTTATTATTTGTGTTTTCAGAACAATTACAAATAAGTGATTCACAATTGAAAGTTATATTTGAAAATATACTTGACTCAACTCAAAATATGCGAAAAATTGTGTTAGAATACTTAATATCAAAATTAAATAACGGAGAGCCAAGAGAATATGCGACTAAATTTAAATATTTAGAAAACTTCTGAAAT
>CAZMYQ010000036.1:0-5392 GCA_964570545.1 uncultured archaeon
AAAGAATAAATTTATGAAATAACTTTAATATAAATTTTTCTTGTTCTTGGACCATCAAATTCCATAAACAAAATTCTTTGCCAAGTGCCCAAAATTAACTTTCCGTTGTTTACAATAATTATTTCTGAAACTCCAAATAATGAACTTTTTATATGTGCATCGGAATTTCCTTCTACATGTCTAAAATCAGGACTTTTTGGAATTAATTTTTTCATATGATTTAAAATATCTATTTTTACATCTTCATCGTAACCTTCATTTATGGTAATCGCAGCCGTTGTGTGTGGAACAAAAAGAATAATGACGCCGTCCTTAATATTGTTTTTTGAGACAAACTCTTGAATTTTATTGGTAATATCTAGTATTTCTTCTCTAGAATTCGTTTTTATTGAGATGCTATATAGCATTAATAAGTTAATAATAATGAATTAAAATAAAACAATTTACGCAAGTCGGATAACATCTAATACCCATGGAGCATACGATTCTGTTCTTAATAATCTTCTTAAATCACGAGCAAATTCAATGGCTTTTTTACTTTCACCATGAACTACTAATATTCTATGTGGAGCAGGTTTTAATGATTTGACAAATCTTTCTAATTGCTTTCTGTCTGCATGTCCTGAAAATCCTTTAAAAACTACTACGTCACATTCCACTTTTAAAGTTTTTAACTTTCCTTTTTCTTCTATTGGAAATTCTCTTATTCCATTTTGTAATTTCTTACCAATAGATCCTTCAAATTGATATCCTACTAAAAATATAGCATTTTTCTTGTTTTCTGCTAAATATCTAAAATATTCTAAGGAAGGGCCACCTGTAAGAGATCCAGACGGAGCAATAATAATATTTCTTTTACTTTCACAAATTTCTTGTCTACTAATATTTGTTACTTCTTCAAATATTTCACATTTAAATGGAGAATCTTTTGCTAATATTCTTTCTTTTAGTTCTTTCTTTAAGTATTCTGGATAAGCCTCATGCAAGATCGAAGCGTCTTTTACCATTCCATCTATATAAACTTTATTTAGTCTCTTTAATTTCTTGTCTTTGTAATATTTTTCAATTATTAACATTATTTCTTGAGCTCTTCCGACAGCAAAGACAGGAATTAATATGTTTCCACCTCTGCGTAAGACTTTGTTTATTGTCTTTATAAATTCTTTTTCTGTTTCTTCTCTATTTGGTTGGATGTCGTCTACTCCACCATATGTTGATTCAACTATTAAAGTTTCCATTCTTTGGAATGTTGTGTGTGCTGGAGGTAATAATTCTGTAGATCCAAATTTAATATCTCCTGTATATAATATATTGTGATATCCTTGTCCTATATGAAGATGTACTAATGCAGACCCTAAAATGTGTCCTGCATTAAATAATGTAATCCTTGATTCAGGAGTTATGTTGGTAACTTCTTTGTAGTTTAATGGTATTGTATGATATAGCATATTTTCTATATCTTTTTCAGAGTATAATGGTTCTTTTCCATCTTTCTTTGTGACTTCGATATAATCATATTGCAACAAAGCCATAAAGTCTCTTGTTGGGTATGTACAATATGTAGGACCTGAATATCCTAGTTTGTATATTAATGGTACTGCACCACAGTGATCTAAATGTGCGTGCGAGATAACTATAGCATCAATTTCATTTATCGGAATTCTTGACATAGACAGTTCTGGAAATTGATTGTTTGATACATTTACCCCTAAATCAAATATTATCTTAGAATCTGGCGTTTCTACCAAAAAACAGGATCTTCCTACCTCTCTTGCACCTCCAAGACAATGAATTCTTACCCATTTATTTCGTATTATTTCTTTGCTATAAATTTTTTTTCCTAATTCTATCAAGAATTTCATTCTTTCCTTTTGGTATTTATATGGTACATCTCTAATCTTCTCTATTATTTTACTTTCAACTTTCCAAACAAAACGAGGTACCCATTTTGTTTCTTCAATTATTTTTAAAAGTGTATCTTTTGGTTGAGGTTCTCCTGTTTCTATTTCAACAGTACCTTCCTCAGCATCTACTCTAACTTTTCCTAAATCTGATACCAAATTTTCTATATTTTGTAATAAATCTCTTATAGATGATCTGCTATTTTCATCTCCTCGCACATAGACTCTTTGCCTAAATTTTGATGCTATGTCTCCAATAATTTTGTTTTTATAAAAAATTTCAGGATTAGGTGTATATATAGCTAAGAATGGACCTTCATTTCTTGCGTTTTCTATTTGTACTTCGTGATCTATTTTCTCCTTTACTATCTTCTGAATTGCTGATATTTTCAATTTTATCACCTTCCACTCTATATTTATAAACTTTATCTTTTTCAACAACTATGATATCATATATTGGCAACTTTCCTGAATATAAATCTCTACCTCCTGCTGCTCTTAAAGCTTTTGCTACCAAATCAATACCTTCTTCTTTGGTTATATTTTCATGATATAAAGAATCTAACACAGATATTGCAAATGTGCTACCAGATCCTTCTACTCCATATTTTTTTAGTTCAGTTAAGTGCCCTATTGGATCTAAAGAATACAACTTCGGAGAGTTGCCATCAAATCCGCCGATAATGAAAGTACATACAAATCCATACATAAATTCGTATTTTGAACTGTATAAAAGTTTAGATGCGTATTTTGCAATATTATCTATATTTAGTTTAATTCCTTTTCTTTTATAGTTTTTACATATTAATCTTAGAACATCTACGAATTCTCTTATTGTTGCAGCAGTTCCTGCACCTCCAGCGTAAATATTGTCCATAACTTGGTATATCTTATCTGCAAATCTTTGTTCTGCATAATATGTACTTGATGTTTTGTCAGCCCCAATTATATAAAAGTCTTTTCCTTTCAAACCTACTATAGTCGTCATAAAATAATCACCACTTTTTTATATAATAAGATTTAATTTAAATAATTTAAAATTAAAATTAAATTAAAATTCAGATTAGAAATTTTAATTGTTTATTTTATTAAATATTTTTTACCAATTTCATATACTTTTTTTGCTAGTTCTTTGATTTGTTCTTCACTTTTAGCGCCAGTAATTACTACTTTTCCATTCCTAAATATTCTAGCGCTAAAGTTTCCAAATGATATATTTGCACCTGGGAAAATCTCAGGTTCATATCTAACATTTTCTTCGTTTAATGCTAAATTATATAAATCAATTTCTCTTTCAAATCTTCCTGTTGCCACTATATTTTGAATAACAATATCTTCAGGTTTAATTTCAGGTATGTTTGGATCTACTTTTTTTAACATTTCAAACAACTTTTTATAACATTTATCATAAAGATGTCTGTGATCTTTTGCGCCAGTACAATTAATATTTCCTTTTCTAAATAGCAAGAAAGTCACATTTCCTAATTTTTCATCTGGAGGCAATTTTATTATAGCACCTGGAAATCTCCACGGTTGGTATTTACACATTTCTGGATATGTTTCAGCGATTTTTGCTAAATCTAAGTCAACATTTAAATTAATTGAAGAAACTACATTTTCTATAACATAATTAGGCAAATAAGGAATTTTCTTCTTTGCCATAATATAAATATCTATTCGATACTTTATATAAGATTTATACCATATGATATAATTTAAATTAGTCATATATTTTAAATTTTCCATATATTAATAGAGGTGATATTATGAACATTCAAGAAATGTTGGCACAATATCAACACTTACAAGGAGTTTTACAAGGATTGGTCCAACAAAAACAACAAATGGATTTGGCAATAGCTCAATTAAAAGAAGCAAAAGAATGGATTTCTATATCAAAAGACGATGTTGTCGAAATCAATGTTGGAATGGTTACAGTTAAAGTTGATAAAGAAGAAGCAATTAAGAAAATAGATAATCAAATTGAAATTTTAGAAATAAAAGCAAAAGGTTTGTCAAATCAAATCCAAAATCTTCAAAAGCAATTAGAAGCATTGGCAACACAAATTCAAAGTCTAATTCAAAAACAAGCACCACAAAGAGAAGTTGGACAACAAGAAGATAAAGAATAAATTATTTCTTTGCTTTAACTCTTAACTCCCTGTATTTTTCTGTCCATTTTAATTTTCTATTTAATCTGCCCATTAGGAAATTCTTTTTACATTTTGACGAACAAAAGTAATATATTGAACCATCGTTTTTAACAAACATTATTCCAGTACCTGGTCTAATTTCTTTTCCGCAAAAACTACATTTCAAGAATGTCACCTCTTAGTTTGCTTAATTAATGGGTGTTCGTGTTTGGTATCTTTCAATTCTATTTTATCACCTGGTTGGACAAGGCCTCTAATTAATCTATTTAAAACTCTCCCTTGATCAGGTCCATTTTGAATAACTACTCTTGCGTAAGTACATTCTCCACTCTTTCCTGCTCTACATATTACATGTTTTACTATTCCAAAAATTATTTCTTTTTCTTCAGAAGGTTTTTTGGGTGCGGAAGCCATTCAATCACCTTTTATTCTTCTTTTTTTGTTGATTTTAATGTTTCTATTGATTCAATTATTTCTTTTAATTCGTTCTTTGCTTCGCCTTCATCAATGATTGCTACTGAAGATGCTTGTGTTGTTAAACCTGCGGCTTCACCCAATTTTTCTTTTGAAGATACATATGTATATGGAATTCCTTTTTCTTCACATAATGTTGGTAAGTGTGCTACTATTTCTGGTGGATTTACATCTTCTGCAATAATAACTAATTTTGCTTGTCCTCTTTCGATTGCTTTTGTTGTTTCATTTACTCCTCTTTTTAATTTTCCAGATTGTGCTACTTTTTTAACTAATTCTAAAACTTTCTCCTTCATTTCGTCCGGAACATTGTATGTTATGTGCATCTTATATCCCTCCGTTTTAGGCTATTATAATATTTACAGAATGTTATATATTAGTATTTCTACAATTTTAATTTTATTTTTTTACTTTCAATTATTTTCTTATTCCCTATTGAGATTAGATTTAAAGCTAAAGACCCAGGAATTGACAATATACTTGCTATTATAAACAGTAATAGAAACCACACTATAAATAATAATATAAAAATTGCCAATATTGGCAATCCTATTAATCCAACTAACGCTAAAATAAAATAACCTATAAACATGTAAATTGAACCAACAAATTCATCAATTTTCATTATAAATATTATTCATTAGTAAATATCTATAATGAAAAAATTTGCTTTAATATTTTTCCTAGTACTTGGATTAGCATTTGCTTGTTATACTGATTATTCATCAGATGGCGTTCCTCAATGTATATATGAAAAAGATGGGCAAATTGTTACTATAAATAATGCAATATGTGATAAAAAAGTAGATCAATGTACGTTCGTTGATAGTAATATAAATTATCTAAAAGATAAAATTAAATTAT
>CAZMYQ010000037.1:0-5242 GCA_964570545.1 uncultured archaeon
ATTTAGATAAGAATGCTGTAATCATTTATGGTATCATAGTTCCTTGGCTATTTAATATATTTATATTTGTAATCTATATCATTAGCAAAATATTTTGAATATTTTTCTAAAAAACAATATATATTATAACTCAATTAATTTTTAATTAAAATTCGGAATAATTGGTGATTGGATATGTTTTATTTAGCAAAATTAAAAACAACTGAAAGAATATCTCCAAATCAATTGGATGAAAATATTGAAAATCTCTTGTTGAATATATTAAAAGAAAAATATGAAGGTAAATGTTACTCAGACTTGGGTAATTTATTGTATATATTTAAAATAAGTAACATAGAAGGTGGCGACATTTGTTATGGAAATGGAGATGTGTTATTTGATGTTGAGTTTGAGGCTTTAATCCAAACATTCACTCAAAATGAAACAGTTATTTGTGTAGCTCACGAGTTGAGTAATTTTGGTATATTTGCAAATACAGGGTGTTTTAAAGGTTTAATACATATTTCACAAATTTTTGATGGCAGAGCTGTGTTTGACCAATCCGACATGAAAATTAAAAAAGAAAATTCAAATGAAGAAATAGTTCAAGGAGATATATTGAGAGCAAAAATTACAGGAGTTAGTATCTATAATAACGTTATGAATTCGAAAATACATATGACTATGAGGCAACCAGGCCTCGGTAAATTAAAATAAATATATAACTTACTATTATAATTTATAATAAATTAAGGGTGAATATAATGAAATCAATAAAAAATAAACCTAAGGCATGTAAATCGTGCCGAAGAATACTAACTCCTGATGCTAAGTTTTGCCCATATTGTGGTTCCGACGACTTAACAAAATTTTGGAGTGGAATAGTAAAAGCAATCGATCCTGAAAAATCCATAATATGTAAAAAATTAAATATAAAGTCAGAAGGTGATTATGCTCTTAAGTTTTGAGGTGATAGGATGAAATTTAAAATAGTATTGGAAAAAGATGAACCTTTATTAGATAGAAAAACAGTTATATTAGAAATAGAAAAAGAATCTACTCCAACAAGAAAAGAAGTTATAGAATTAATAAAAGCACATTTTGGTGTCGATGTTGATAAATTTATAATTCAAAAAATAGAGCAAAAATTCGGTATGCCAATAAGTACAGTTGAAGTAAGAATATATGAAAATCCAGAAACTTTAAAGAGATTAGAACCTAAATATTTAATAGAAAGAATGAATAAAGCTTTAGCAAGTGAATCTCAAGAAGGTGGTGCTGATGGCAACTAAAGGCCACAGCATAAAAATCTATGAAAAATTTAAAGATGGAAAAAGACCAAAATATTGTCCAAAATGCGGACCTGGAGTAATTATGGCAGAACATAAGGATAGATGGCACTGTGGAAAATGTGGCTACACAATATGGAAGAGAGGTGAATCAGAATGAAATTAGTTGTTAGTGATCCAAAAACTGGAAAAGCAAAACAATTTGAATTAAGTGAAGAACAAATTGACTATTTATTAGGTAAAAAAATTGGAGATGAAATAGAATTATCTTTTGTGGGGTTGGATGGATATAAAGCAAAAATTACTGGCGGTTCCGACACCAGTGGTTTCCCAATGTTTGCATCTGTTCATGGTACAGGTAGAAAAAGATTATTAGTAGTGGCAAAATCTGGAAAAAAGAAAGGCGCAAGAGTAAGAAAAACAGTTAGAGGAAACACTATAGCAAAAGATATAGCCCAAGTTAATGTAGTTGTTATAGAATATGGAGAAAAACCACTATTTGAAGAACAAACACAAGAAGAAAACCAAGAAAATCAATGATTTGAATCCTTATCGCTGTTACTTTTATTTTCTTTGTCTATCAGTCCAATTTCCAATACTCTATATAACTCGTTAACATCAACATCTGTTTCTACACACCCATCCTTAGATAAGATTACTCCTTGGGCTGGAATACCATATAGGTGGCATAACTCTAATCCTTCTTTAACTTCAAATATACATCCTACTCCAACTACACCTTCTGGCTTTTCTTTTGCCATAACTCTTTTAACCATAGTTCCACCTGTTGCAACACATACTTTATATCCTAATTTTTCCGCAAATTCAATTATATCTTTTATTTTACACTTGCCACACTTCAAGCATCGTATTCCATAAGGCGTGGCAGGTGCAGGACATTGCGCAGATCTCAAACATTGAGGCAAAAATAAAATTCTTTTCTTAGTTTTTTTGAATTTATCATAGAAATATTTATTAAATACGTCTATTATAAATAACGCAACTAATTCTTTCTTTAATCCTAACAACATAAACAATGATTTCAAAAAACCTTCAAATAAGTAAATTAAAATTAACGTAAGTTTTGGAAATATAATTTTTTTAGTTTTTTGATATATTAAGAAAATTACAAACAACACTATTGTTCCTATAACTGCAAAAAATATTCCTAATAAAACTATTATTCCAATTATAAGAGCCAACCCAAATAATACGTTTAATATGGCCATTAAGAATATATTTTTGATATTTATTAAAAAATTTAAAATTTAGTTTAAAAATCGCCAACCTTTTTGTGGTTCGTAATATTTTAGAAATTCTTTAGGCCAATTATCTAGATCCAATCCATGTTGGGCTGTAAATGCAACAACCCATCTTTGTAAACCTATTCCCGAACATCCACTCCATAATTCTCCTTTTTGGGCTCTGATGTTAAATGCTTTTGTATATTTATCTCCAACAATTGTTATGTTTTGGAATTCTAACCATTCGCTAGATTCTCTATCTCCTCTGTATGGTAAATATGCTTCAAAATCAATTGTAGCCTTTTCTTTATCTCTTTCATCAAATATTCCTCCTGCATGTTGTAAATAGAAAGGCATAACTCTAGCCATTCTCCACTCTAGTTCCAATATATTTTCGAAGATGTCTTTATAGATATCTAACATTTTGTTTCTTATTTCTATTGTTTGATCTGGTTCTCCAATAAATACCAATTCAATTCTATGGAATTCATCAACTCTTTCAATCCCGTGAAGTCCTCCTGATTCGTATCTAAACGAATTTTGCGTCCTATCCATAATAAGTATTGGTAATTCTTCGTTTGGAATAACTTTTCCTTTGAATGACCAATATAATACAGGACATTGAGCATATGTTAATCCTCTTAATGGCTTCAATTCAACTAAATTCTTAAACATATCATATGGAATTTCTTTTGTTACTTTAATATAATCAATAAAGTCCTCCCACACTTTTTCATCTCTCGATATTGGCGTGGCTACATAGTACATTTCCATTGGCATACCTTCTAAATGGCCAGTTTTCATCCATATTTGTTCTCCATCTATAATGTTTGATCCTATCATCTCTTGAAAGCCCAATGGTTTTACTAATTTTTCAATAACTATTTTTTCCATTGCTCTAAATAAAGAAACTATTTGTGGCCTGTAAATCCATTTACCTTTAGTTGGCCCTCTAACTATCCATCCTCTTTTTAACATTTCTTTTGTTGGATCTTTATTCCAAAACATCTTTTTTTCTCCAGAATACCAAATTACTTCGTGATATTCTTTTTTACCTTCATAATATTGCTTAGCAATTTTTTCTTTAATCAACTTTATTAACCTCTCAATACTACCTTTTATAATAAATTTTTCTTCTACTTTATCTATTCTAAATTGGCACGTATTTTCTTTGATATCTAAATAATTAACAAAAGGAACTTTAAATTCGTGCTTTGGAGGTTTTTCTAATTCAAAAGAAACTTCGTAGTTTTCCGCCCAAACATTTCTAACTCCAATTTTATTTTTTCCCAAAAATTCTTTTACTTCTTTTATTTTCTTTTGCAATTTGTTGGGATAATCTTCAACGATTTTTATTTTTAAAATATTTTTTTCTAGTTTTCCGTTTATTTGCTTAATAATTTCTTCTGTTATGTTTCCTTTGATTTCGAAACATAACGTTGTTCTAACTTCCATTATTTATTTTATGGAAGTGTAGTATATAGTAAAATATTTTATTCATTTTTTAAAATTTATTTAAAAGTGATAATTATTTCTTAAAAAGATTTAGTGCTTTAGTTTATTCAAATAGTATAAATATAATGCCAAGATTGAACTCAAAGAAGATAAAACAGCCATATATAAAAAAACTACTCCTAATCCAAACAATTGAGCAATGAATCCGCCCACGAGTCCGCCAATTGATGCTGAAATACTATATGTTGCTTCGGTTAAACTCCATTTTATAGGTTTGTGTTTTTTAGATATTTCAGAATATAAAGAATAAAATGCTGGAATCAATATCGCCTCAGCCAATCCCAAAACACCTTGAATAACTATTAGCATTACAATAGAATTGCATAAAAATAATCCTATATATGCGATAGTTTTTACCGTTGTCGCTATAAATATCCATAATTCTAAATTTTTAAACTTATCTTCAAGATATCCGAATATCAAAACGCCAATTCCATCTATAATTAAGAATATTGAATACGCTATTCCATTTTCCCAATAACTACCATGCAATCGCTCAGTTACATATGCTGAAAACAAAGATAAAAACATATCATTGGCTATTGTTAAAAAAGAAAATATTAGCAATAGCGAGATTAATATTCTTGTGTTTTTATCAATCTGCATTATATTTGTTTTATGCTAAGAATATATTTTTATGAAATTTTTTAAATATATTTTATATCAGATAAAAAGTCTATATTATAATAAGATATTTCCGTTTATAGATGATAATTTTAAAGTTATGGTCGCCATGAGCATATCTTTGTTTTTAATGCTTTTAATTCTTTTGGCAGGCCAAGTTTTTGTTTCAAAAAAAGATGTATCTTTTAGAGATTTTAATCAAGCACAGTCTGGTGTATTAATATATTCAAAAACATATTATAAATCAGAAAATAATGATAAAAATTATGAGAATTCTTCTGATATTTTGCCAAATATTAACACAATTTCAAGTATGCCACAATATGATGTAATATATGCTAAAAATAAGAAGTTAGAAGAAAAAGTTGAAGAGTTAAAAAATAGTTTAAATTATCTCAATAAAAAACTTGAAGAATTAAAACAAAACAATAAGGAATTAAGCAAGAAACTTATTGATTTAAATAAAAAGTTGGAAGAAAAATCAAAAATTGCAAATCTAATAACGGGTAAAAATTTATTGGATTGTAACATAACAAAAAATACAACTAAGAATTTTATCGATTTAACAGAAAAAGGATTTTATAATGGAAT
>CAZMYQ010000038.1:0-5205 GCA_964570545.1 uncultured archaeon
AATCCTATTAATCTTTGATTTAGTATACTTCCAGGTCCTGGATCTAGTATTATATATTTTCCTTCGTGTTCAATTAATATTCCTCCTGTCCTTCTAAATTGAAGTATTGAACTCCATCTCCCGCCTCCAGTACCTAAAAACGTCCATCTCATCTTAACCACCTAGTTCATTTATATCTATATAAACTTCTATACCTGTTTCTTGTTCTAGTTTTGAAAGCAAAATTATTAATTTTGGAGATAATGTTTTAAATTTAACAATTAACTTATTATTTTCATATTTGGTATTATCTGAGGTTAATAAATTAACTAATTCTTGGTCTAATTTTTCAGCGTGTTTAACAATTTCTTTGAAATCCATTAACTTATATCTATTTTCAGTAATATTTGTAATGGAGCAAGATATATCAACAATCATGAATACCATTGAAGATTTAAAAAGAAAACAATATCTATTAGTTAAATATATGTCTTCGATTAGTGATAAATTAAAAAATTTGAAAGATATATCTGAATTTCAAGAAGAATTATCTAAATTAAAAGAACTCGTTGTAAATCTAAACGATGAAATTGATAATCTAAAAATTCAATATTCTAAGTTAGTTGATCAAGTAGAAAATTCAATTACTTTTTTGAAATCGCCTGAATTTCAAGATAAAATAAAATTATTATCAAAGATTGATGTTAAAACCTTAGCATCTAAGAAAGATTTAGAAAATATTTTAAATGAATTAAATTCATTGAAATCAACAATATCAAAAATTCAACAAATAGATAATATAATTAACGAAATTAAATCTTTGGAAGAGACAGTCAAAGAACTTAATGCTATAAAAAAAGAATTTGAAAATATTAAGAAATTTGTTTCTACTTTTAATACATTATCTGATAAAATTAATAAAATAGAAGAAAACTTAAAATCTTTGGAAGGGACGGTTCTAAAAATTAAATCACTTGAAAAGATAACAGACAGTGTGGAAAACATAGAAAAAGAAATAAACGCTATTAAAGGAACGTTATCAAAAATTTCTGATATAGAAAATAAGATAACTTCCATAGACTATGATAATAAAAAGTATGTAGATGAAATTAACAAACTAAAATCAAGATTTGATGAAATTAAGAAAACTCTAGAAAATGTTTCCAAACTCGAAGATAAAATCTCTCAAATTGACAAGAAATACTTAGAAAATTTAAAACAAATCAAAATAGAAATTGATAAACTTAATGAATTATCTCTAAAATTTAATGAATTTGAAAATAAATTTAAAACTTTTGAGCAAAAACATATTGAAGTTGAAAGTAAATTAAAAGCAATTAATGAATTCGAGAAACTGTTGGGAACATATTCAAAACACTTGAACGACTTGGAGAATAAACTAAACACATTAATTAAATCTGTTGATGAAAAACTTTCAAAAACTATTGAAAATAAATTATCTACGTATAACCAAGAATTTGAGAATATACGAAAAAATATTGAAGAATTAAATAAATTCAAAGAGAAAATATTAAACATAGAACAATTTTGTAATCAAGGATTTAAAGTCCAGGCAAGCAAATATGAAACTTTATTAAAGGAGATAAATTCATTAAAAGACGAGTTTGCTTCTGAAATTAAAAAAATATCTGAATTGGAAAAAGAAATTAAATCTCTAATTGAGTTAAAAACAAGTTTAGAAATACTGCATCAAAAAATATCTGAAATTGACAAAATGAATCAAGAGTTAAGCGAATATTCTAAAAAACTATTAGATTTAGAAAATAAATTAAAAGATATAGAATCCCATTTATCAAACGTTAAAGAATTGCCTGAACAAACAAAAGAATTCAAAGAAGAAATAAACACTATGAAAAAACAGATAGAATCATTACGAAATGGAATATATGAAATCGTTAATAATTATGTTAGTGAAGAAGAATTTAGTAAGAAATTTGATGACTTAAAGATTCAATTAACAAATAAGATACGAGATTTTGAAAGTAAAATTAGTAAGTATCTTGAAATTATAGAAAGATTTAATAAGGTAGATATATCTAAAATTCCAACTAAAGAAGAATTACATAAATATGTCGATGAAAAAATTTCTCAATTTGATGGCAACGTATCTAACAAAATAGAAAACTTGAAATCTGAATTGAAAAAAGAAATAAGTAATATAGAAGATAAACTTAGTGAAGCTTTAAAAGATCAAACTATATTAAAAGAAAAAACAGAACATATTGAAAGTGTTTATGATACGTTATTATCAGAGATACATAGACTAAAAACTATAACGGATGAAAACAGTATAAAATCATTTGTGCGCAATATAACTAAATCAGAAATAGCTAAATTAAAAGACTTTGTAGTTGATACTGTTTCTGAAGTGCCATCAAAAGATCAAATAAATAAAATGATTGTTTTAGCAGTACAAAACTTAAATAATATATATAAAAATAAGTTTGATGCTGTTGAAAAAACTTTAAACACATGTTTGGATAAAATATCCAAATTAGAAGAAAAACTTAAAAAGTTAGAAGAACAAGATTCTTCTTTAAAACCAGAGATTGAAAATATAAAGAAATCTTTGGAATCTATAAAGAATCAACTAAATTCTGATTTAGACAATATAAACAAAGAATATGAAGCAAAACTATCTAAAATGTTATCTTCAATAAACGAATTGAAAGATAAAATAGAAAATCAAAATACTACAATAAAACAAATCAACGATAAATACTCAAATATAGATAAAATGTTGGATTCAAAAATATCGCCTATTGAAAACAAAACCAAAGAATTAGAAGATCTAATATCTAAATTATCAGAATCTATAAATAAGTTGGAAGATAAACTAATTTCAAAACAAGATGTTGAGCACATAATAGATAAAAAGATAAGCATAATGCTGTCTCAAATTTCAGAAAATTATGTTAAAAAGTCAGAAGCACCTAAATTAATAGACAGTTTAATTTACAAAGATTTAGCAAAGATGCGATATAAAGCAGCGCTTAGAGAATTAAAGAAATATTTAAGTATGGCCGATGAAGACGATTTGGATGAATTAAAAGATATTTTAGAAAGATTTAAGGACAAGCATGAAAAATCATAATTCATTTACAACTCTTTCCAAATCTGAAATCATTTGAAGTATGATTGTGTTCAAATAAATGATATTACTTTGTTGTTGTTCATTTAAAGCATCTTCAAGTTTTTTAATAACATCTTGAAGTTTTGTTTTTAATTTTGAAGAATCTTGCTCATTTAAGCATTCTTCCAAAAGTTCACAAGCTTCGAGGAGTTTTCCTCTTATGTTCTTCGGAATTGATTTATCTTCAGATAATTTTGACAATTCTTCATGAATTGCGCTTAAAACATCACTCATATAAACACCTCCGTTTATTATATATATTACTGTTGTTAGATTTATATATTTTATGAATATATTATATGAATTTGAAGCAGAGCAATTTCTTAGAAATTACGGCATTGACGTACCAAAAAGCATAAAAACTAATGATTTAAATGAAGTCTTAAAATTTTTTGAAGATAATAACGGCTGTGTAATTAAGCCCGCAGATAAATTACATAAGTCAGAATATGGTGTATTTATATGTAGAACTAAAGAAGAAGTAATTTCAGCATATGAAAAATTAAATCGTTTTGTATATTGTGCCGAAATCTTGCAAGGATTCGAACTATTTTTAGGAGGAAACATATCAGAATTTGGAAAAATAATTCTTATTGGATGGGGCGGAATATATACTGAAGTTTTAAAAGATTATGTTGGAATTAAAATACCTGTTGATAAAGAATCCTTTTTTGATATATTAAAAGAAAATACTAAAGTTTGGAAAGTTTTAGAAGGGTATAGAGGTAAAAAATACAACTTGAATGCCCTTTGGAATACTTTTGACAAAATACAGAATATGTTTTTGAAAGAAAACATTAAAGAATTTGATATAAACCCATTATTTATTAATGAAGAAAGATGCATAGTGGGCGATGCAAGAATAATTTTTAAGGAATAAGTAGTTTTCTTTTCCCTTTGTAATCTTTCTTAGGCGCCCTAATTTCTAATAAACCATTTTGATAAGATACTTCTATTTTTTCTGGATCTACTTGTTCTTGAAGACCAATTACTATTTGAGTACCGTAATATTTACTTGAAAATTGTTTTTCTCTGTTCTCTTCTTCTTTCTTTTCAACTTTAATATAAATTCTGTGATCATCTGCTTCTAAATTTATATCTTTTTTATCTACACCTGGCAACTCAACTTGGATTAAATAGTATTCTCCAGCATCTTCTATGTTGTATTTTGGCATTGCGTAGTTAAAAGATCCAGTTATATATTTTCCACCAATTGCAAAATCATCAAATGAATATCTACTAAAGATATCCATCATTCTTCTCATCATTTCTTCAATCTCTCTAAAGGGGTCGTAACCTCTCATATTTATAAAACTTCATTGTAATATATATTCATTATGAAGTTTTATGTTTTGGGAGATAATAGAAATTTTAACATACTTATCTTAAAAGGTATTTATGATATACCTGTTAATTCCAAAATTTCCGTTTTGTTCGAAGATTTATCTGAAGACGAATTTTATGTAGATTCTATATATTACAAAAAATTTGGCCTGCTGAATTATTGTGAGATAAATAATTCTCAATATAATTCGCGAAGTAAATTGATCTATTACTTTGCTAAATTATATGGTAAAATTAATAATAACGATGACGTTACTGTTTTAGTTATTTATAAGATATAAAATAAAACCTAGTATAATCTTTATAATAGAAATAAATTATCTAAATACCCTATATTTTTCAACTATTCGATTTAATATCCAATCCATCTTTCGGGCAAAAGTTTTCCAAGTCAAATCTTTTTTTTCAATTTCTTTTCTGTTATAATATTTGGCAGACTCTATATATTTTTCTTCGTTTTTATATATTTCCTCTATTGCTTCGGCAACCCGTTCTACTAATAAATACTCATTCTCTGAATCTTTGATTTTTATTCCGATTGGATTAACTACTTCTAAGTACCCTGCTGGTTCAACTGTAATAATTGGCTTTCCTGACGCGATTCCTTCTATCGGCGAAATTCCAAAGTCTTCCATATATGCTAAATGCATAACTGCTAGTGCTTCAGAGTTTAGTTTTATAATTTCTTCGTAAGATTTTATCATCTACTATCAGCAATAAAAAATTTG
>CAZMYQ010000039.1:0-4967 GCA_964570545.1 uncultured archaeon
GTCGACAAAGAAAATAATATTATATATACATTTGGAAGTAATTTAAGAGAAATCGTCAAATTAGAATGGGTTGACGCATTTAGAACAAAATCAAACAATATAATTGAAGTTTATGAAGTATTTGGTATTGAAGCAGCGAGAGAATTAATATATAGAGAACTTATAAATGTTAAAAATAGTTTAGGTTTTGAAACTAACCAAAGATACTTATCCTTACTAGCAGATACTATGACAAAGGAAGGTAACATATTGCCTGTTGGTAGACATGGTCTTTCAGGTATGAAAGAATCTGTACTTATGAGAGCAGCATTTGAAGAAACTGGAAAGCATCTAATTACAGCAGCAATAAAAGGAGAAAAAGAAGATTTCAATAGTATAATACCAAACATAATTGTTGGTTTACCACCAAAGATTGGAACAGGAAAAGTTGAAGTTAAGTATGCATGGAGGGGTAAGAAATGAACAGCAATATAGATATTTATACATTAGTTGAAAAAATCAGAATGGTTAGAGAAACAGGAAAATTAATATTTGGATTTGAAAAAGTTGAAAAAACTTTAATATCCAATGAAAAGCCAAAGTTAGTAATTTTATCAAAAAAAGCACCAAGAGAAATATACAATAGAATAAAATATTTAGCAGAATCAAAAAATGTGCCTATTTTTGAATTGGATGTTACAACAAATGATTTAGGTACTTTCTGTGGACGTCCTCATAGAGTATCTTGCTTTTGTATTATGGACACAGGACAGTCAGATATATTAGAATATTTGGGGGTGAATAGATGAAAGTTACAATTACGAATGAGCAATTCCAATATATGCAATTATTTGAAAAATTATTAAAAGTTCCTGTATTAGATTGTTATACACCTAATGATAAGTCTGTAGTCTTTGTTGTACCTCAAAAACATGGAAGAATGGCAGTAGGAAAAAAAGGTGAAAATGTAAAAAAATTAGCAGAAAAAATGGAAAATAAAAGTATTTACATAATAGAATTTGATGAAAACATAAAAAAATTTGTTCAAAATATTTGGAGACCAAAAAAAATTAATGTATTTATAAAACCCCTAAGAAGAAAATTACTTATTGAGATTTCCTCAAAATCTAATAAATATAACAAGTTCTATATTAATTTAACAAGAGATTTAATCAAGAGATTGTTCAAAGAAGAGGTGATTGTTCGTGCCAAACGGGTTATTCGCAGGAAGAAATCTATTAAAAAAGAAGAAGAGACAAAGATTAAAGAGAAAGAAAATAAGGCATAAAATTTGGGGAATTGATTTAAAATATGATCCATTAGAAGGAGCGCCAATGGCAGAAGGAATTGTAATAGAAAAAGGTGTTAGAGAACAAAAGCAGCCTCACTCAGGTTTAATTAAGGTCGTTAAAGTCCAATTAAAGAAGAATGGTAAAACAGTCGTAGCACACGCACCAAGAAATAGAGCAATTAACTACATAAACGAACACGATACTGTATTGATTACATGGCTTGGGGGATCACAAAAAGGTCCTATTGGTTCACAATGGGGTATGAGATTTAAAGTTATTAAAGTAAATGGTGTTAGTTTAGAGATGCTTAGAACTGGTCGTGCTGAGAAGAAGAGGAGGTGAAAATATGTCAAAAATAAAAGTTTTTAATAGATGGGATGTTGATGATGTTGTTGTTCCTAATCCTGTTTTGGCAGACTACATTTCTTTGGAACCTAAAATTATTCCTCATACATTTGGAAGACATGCATCAAAAGTAAGAGGTAAACAAAAAGTATTCATTGTTGAAAGATTTATAAATAGACTTATGAGAAGTGGTGTAGCACGAGCAGGAAGATTAAAAGGTAAAAAAGGATGTGGTAAAAAATTAAAGATGATGAGAGCAGTTGAAGAAGCATTTGAAATTATTGAAAAGAAAACAAAAATGAACCCAATTCAAGTATTAGTTACAGCAATAGTAAATGCGGCACCTGTTGAAACAACAATTAGAATACAACAAGGAGGATCAATTGTTCAAAGAGCAGTTGATATATCTCCTTTAACAAGAATTGATATAGCATTAAAAAACCTATCTTTAGGAATAATAAAGAAATGTCACAACAATCCTAAAACCTTAGTTGATGCTATTGTTGAAGAAGTTTTAGGCGCATATAACGACGATCCACAAAAGAGTTTCGCAATAATGAAGAAGAATGAAATGGAAAGAGCAGCAGAAGCAAACAGATAATGAGGTGGTTTTATGGGTAAATACGATGAATTAGTAAAAAAAGTAGTAGAATATACATCCAAATCAGAAAATATTAGAAACATAGGTATTATTGCGCACGTTGATCATGGAAAAACTACATTAACCGACAACTTAATGGCAGCAAGTGGAGTTATCGCTCAACAATTAGCAGGAGAACAATTATTTACTGACTCATATGAATTAGAACAACAAAGAGGTATTACTATTTTCTCCGCTGCAGCATCTATTTTATACAATTACAAAGATAAGCCATACGTTATTAACTTGATTGATACTCCTGGACACGTAGATTTTGTTGGAGAAGTTATTAGAGCAATGAGAGTTATTGACGGAGCAGTTTTAGTTGTTGATGCAGTAGAAGGAATTATGCCTCAAACAGAAAATGTTTTAAGAATTGCTCTAAAAGAATATGTCAGACCAATTTTATTTATAAACAAGGTTGATAGATTAATAAAAGAATTAAGAGCAGATATGAACACAATTAGAGAAAAATTTGAAAAAATTATTGTTGGTGTTAATGAATTGATTAGAAAATATGCTCCTGATGAATTTAAGTCAAAATGGCAAGTAAACCCAGCAACAAATTCAGTTATTATTGGATCAGCATATAGAAAATGGGGATTCTCAATAAGAACTTTACAAGAAAAAGGATTAACATTCCAAGATGTTTATAACTTATGTCTTGAAGGTAAAGATGATGAATTAGCAGAAAAGATTCCTCTTCATGAAGCAATTTGTGAAGGAGTTATCGACAATATTCCAAATCCTGTAGAGGCTCAAAAATATAGAATACCACACTTATGGCCAGGAGATTTGAACTCAGAAGTTGGTAAAGCAATGATAAATTGTGATGTAAACGGACCAACAGTTTTTGTAGTTTCAAAGGTAGAAGTTGATCCACAAGCGGGAGAAGTTGTTATTGGAAGAGTATTTTCTGGAAAATTAACAAAAGGTATGGATTTATATTTATGTGGTAAAAATGTAAAACAAAGAGCACAACAATTGTGTATGTTTATTGGTCCACACAGAGTTATGATAGACTCAATTCCAGCAGGTAGTATTGTTGGAGTTATTGGATTTAAAGAAATTCAAACAGGAGATACATTAGCAACGAATCCTGATGCTACTCCATTCCAAGAATTAGCAACAAAAGTAGAACCAGTCGTTACTGTAAAGGTAGAACCAAAGAACTCACAAGATGGAACAAAATTGATGAATGTTTTGAGAAAATTAGCAAAGGAAGATATTGCATTGAAAGTATATATTGATAAAGATACAGGCGAATACATTATATCAGGTATGGGTGAATTACACTTAGAAATTGTCAAGCACAGAATTGAAGTAGATAATAAAATCCCTATAAATATGTCTGCACCTACTGTATTATTCAGAGAATCTGTATCTAAGAAGTCAGAAGTATTCGAAGGTAAATCTCAAAACAAGCACAACAAATTCTACATTTATGTAGAGCCAATGAATGAAGAATTATTAAAAGCAATTAATGAAGGTGAAATACCAGAAGGTAGATTCAAGACAAGAGAAGAAGCAGAAGTTTTAACAAAATATGGATTATCAAGAGAAGAAGCGAAAGGAGCTTGGGCAATATCAAAAGGTTGTATATTTATTGATGTAACAAAAGGTATCCAATACTTAAACGAAACTAAAGAATTAATAATTCAAGCATTTGAAGAAGCTACAAAAGATGGTCCCTTGGCAAGAGAAAATATGATGGGTGTTAAAGTTTACTTAGTCGATGCAGTATTACACGAAGATGCTGTCCACAGAGGTCCAGCACAAGTTATTCCAGCAGTTAAGAGAGCTATTTATGCAGCATTTTTATCCGCAGATCCATACTTATTAGAGCCAAAAATGCTTGTCACAATTAAAGCACCTGAACAATATATGGGAGGAATCCAAAGAGAAATTCAATCAAGAAGAGGACAAATACTAGAAACAGACTTCGAAGATGATTTAATTGTAATCAAAGCAAAAATACCAACAAAAGAGATGTCTGGATTTGCAAATGCTTTGAGATCAGCAGCTCAAGGTCGTGTCACTTGGGCATATCAATTTGCAGGATATGAAAGAGTGCCTAAAGAATTGCAAGATAAATTCATACAAGAGATCAGAGAAAGAAAAGGATTACCGCCTGAACCTCCAAAGCCTGAAGACTTTATGGAATAAGTCCATAAATATCTTTTCTTTATTATTATTTTTAATGAATGTAATAAAAGATCTTTTTAAAGATTCTCTTATAAGTTCAAAATTGACTTTAAATAAACTTATTTCAATTCTTAGAAAAGAAATTCTTATAAATCCTGATTTACATAAAAAATTAGCATATTTTAAGTTCGATGGACACAATACAATTTATTTAATTGATTTTTATACATTTCTCGTAGGTTTGAAAATTATTTATAATCATAATTATATCGATATTATTTGTGCAATCAAGCATAAAAATAATGATTATTATTATAAAGAAAGATGGCGTTTGTTCAAGAGGAAAGCTTCTGAAAAACAAGAGTTAATTTTGATTTTTGTATTATTGTTGGAGACTAGCCCTAACGAATTGATTAAAATTTTAGAAACTTTAAACAAAAGAAAAACGAGTAATCTAAAAGTTGAACAATATATTACAAAATTGATAGAAATGTATGAATATTGTAATTTAGCTTCAGAATTAAAAGATAAAATAAAAAAGAAACAAAAGCAAATATTAATTACTT
>CAZMYQ010000040.1:0-4949 GCA_964570545.1 uncultured archaeon
TATATATAATAACAAATTTTAAATTTAATATTATATTTTATGATATATATTAGTATGAAGGTGATGTTATGAAATCAAGAAGAAAACAATCAGGTGGCATTAACCACGCTTTAAAGTCAAGAGGAAAAAGAAAATATGAAAGAACAAGACCATATGTTCCTACTGTTTTAGGAGATGAATTGAAGACTAAAGTTATTAGAGTAAGAGGAGGCAACGTAAAGGTAAGAGTCAGAACAATAAACTTCGCAAACGTAGCAACACCAGAAGGTGTAAAAAAGGTTAAAATTTTAAACATCGTCGATAACAGAGCTAACAGACACTTTGTCAGATCAAACATAATTACAAAAGGTGCAATAATAGAAACAGAGATTGGAAGAGCAATAGTAACTTCAAGACCAAATCAACATGGTGTTGTAAATGCAAAACTTATCGAATAAATATAAATACCTCCATAATGTTGGCCAATATTATATTTTTCGAGGCCAGGTAAAATTGTTTGACAAAATAAAATACAAAGGCAAAACTTATAAAGTAATTTCAATTTTTGGGCCTGTTTCTAATCCATACTTTGTTGGGGTGAAAATAAATGAAAAAAAGAGAAGTAAAATGTCCTGATTGTGGAACAAAGATGATTTACGATTCTGAAGAAAATGCTTATGTCTGTCCAAAATGTGGTTGCGTTACTGAGATTTCTGAGTTATATTATGGTAAAGAGACTAGGTCAACAAGTTTAAGTGAAGCGATGAAAAAGGCGAGAACAGGATCTCCATTAACGCCAACGAAAATTGCGATGGGTTTGACAACAAATATTAGTGCGCAAAATAGAGATGCTAAAGGTATGGCAATCAAAGGAGTATCTCGTGCAATGTCTAAAAAGTTAAGAGCATGGCACAAAAGAACAACAGTCTCATCTACTGTTGATAGGGCTCTACAAATTGCCAATCCAACATTTAGAAAATTGTTCAATAACTTAAACTTACCTGATGCATTTTTGGAAGAAGCAACAATTATGTTTAGAGAAGTTATGGAAAGAGGTTTAATTAGAGGAAGGTTGATTGAAACAATTGTTGCGGCAATAGTTTATATTTTATGTAGAGAAAAAGGAATTCCAAGGACTTTAAAAGACATCAGCGCAGCTTCTGAAATTTCAAAAAAAGAAATAGGTAAAGCATATAAATATTTAGTTAAGGAGTTAGGTTTGAAAGTAAAAATCCAATCACCTCACGTTTATTTGGATTATTATGCTCAAAGATTGAACGTACCATATGAAGTAAAAGAAAAAGCAAAAGAATTATTATCACAAGCCATTGAAAAAGGATTATTATCTGGTAGAAGTCCTACTGTTATGGCTGCTGCATGTTTGTTGCTAGCAGCAAAAGTTATGGATTATAAAGAAGTTAAACAAAGAGAATTGGCTCAAATAGCTCAAGTTACGGAAGTTACAATTAAAAATAGATGTCAAGAAATAGCAAAATCATTAGGATTAAAAATAAAAGAATAGCATTTTATTTTTTTAGTCCTAATACTTTGAAAATAATGTCAAATATTGATGTTTTTTCTTCAATTTTTTCAATAGGTAAATCACATAATCTACGTGCAATATTCATAATTTCTTTAGTGGCAATGTGATTTGGATACATTTCAACAAAAGGTCTACGTTTTCTTAAATCTTCACCTTTGGAATATGCTTTTAAATATTTTAACTCATCAATAAATCTTACTTTACCCCAACATTTTAATTCTAAAACTTCTGTCAATCTGTCTTCAGAAATCAAATATGGCTCGTCTAAGTATTTGTTTAGAATGTATCCAGTTGGGTTGTTTCCTACTTTTTGTGCAATTTGTTTCATTTTTAGAAGAGAACCAATTGCTTCAGGATCTTGTGTTGTAACTAAAATACTGTCGTCAATTATAGACATCAAAGAATACGTTGTTCTATCAATTCCTTTTGGTGAATCGACAAGAATGAAGTCATATTGATCCTCAAAGTATTTTAGTAATTTTTGCATCTTAACTACAAATCTATCTTTTAGTTCAAATAATACTCCAACTGTCTCTGAAGCAAATATTGCATCAACATTTTCAGCAACATTAAAAACAATTTGATCAGGCGTAGCCTCATCAATAAGATAGTCATTTATTGTTATTCCGACTCCCACAGCACCAAAATGATAGTTTAAAGACGCCATCATCAAATCGCAATCAATAAGTAGCGTCTTTTTTCCTAATTTTCCCAAACAAGTACCTACATTTGCTACCATTGTAGTTTTTCCAATACCTCCTCGCCCTGAACAGAATAGATATATCATTTTCAATCACCCAAATCTCTTAAATGGTTATCTAATTTAAAATCTTCTACTTTAAATTCTGATATGCCTAATTCGTTGAGGAATTTAACTCTCTCTATGAACTTAGGTCTAACATATTTTAATATTTTCTTGACATATGATGGATCATATTCTTTATGTTTTGGTTGTTTTTCAATATCTTTTTTTGATAGTGGTGTAGATAACACGCAATCTTTATTTTGGGATAACAATAATTGGACTTGAGGTTTCTTTAGTTCATAAACTTCATAAACTCCTGTTTTAATTGCAGCCAAGTTAAAAACTAATGGAATCGCTGCATCACCAAAAATTTCATGATTGTTGGTTAATATTTCATATGCTGCAGCAACAATTTTGCCTTCGTCAAATATAAATACTCCTTCCTCTGATGAATAGTCAGTCATTCCAGTAACAACGAAATAACCTATAAATCCTTTATCATAGAACGACAAAATGTCGTTAATAAAATTCTCCCAATTTGTCTTTTTTGCACCTATTAATAACTTACCAGATGGAATATTCATTAATATTATTAATTGGTGATTTAAATATAATGAAATTCTTGGCAATTACTCATAACGACGCAGATGGTATTTTCTCGGCGGCAATTTTTGAAAAATATAACGAAAGTAAATTAGTGGGTTTTGCTGAACCGCAAGAAATAAGAAATAATTTAGAATATTGGATTTATTTATGTAGATTATTTGAAAAGCACTATGATGGAAAAGTTGTTTTTTTAGATTTGCCTTCGCCAAGCAAAGAATTTTATAATATTGATCATCATATTTCAAATGAATTTTTTGGCTCTAAAACTTGGCCAGGAATTTATGTAGATGAAAAACCATCTTGTACAAGAATCGTTTATGAATTATTTTCAAGAGATAAAGAGTTGGATAATATTGTTAAAGAAATTGATAAAATTGATAGTGCTAACTTTACAAGAGATGATTTTATATTAGAAAATGGATTATATAAAAGCGATTTAATGAATTTTTGCGCTATAATTGAGCCTGTTAAAAGTTCCTATGAATTATTTAGATATTATGTTATAGCAAAAGAATATTTAGAAACTAGACAATTTCCAAAATTTGTTTATGAAAAAGCAAGAGAAAATATTAAAAAGAAATACGAAGTATTTAAATCTGTTAAAAAAGAATTTAAAGAAGTTGGTAACTTTGTTATAGGATTTTACTATGTGGATAAAGAAAAAGTTAAAAACTTTGACAAATTGTTGATTTCTGTAGAAGACGATGTTGATGGATTTGTTGTAATTAAAGATTTTAATGAAGCTACAATTGGTTGGAATGCATTTAGAAAAGAACAATGTCCTATAAATATTGGAGAATTTTGTAAAAAATTTGGCGGTGGTGGACATAAATCTATTGGTGGTTGTAATTACTCAGATAAATTATTAGAAGCATTTATAGATGCTTTAAATAAATCAATAGATGAGCAGCCTTCCAAAAAAATACTAGAAAACTTTTAAAATACTTTAATTTTTTTGATAATGTTAATTAAATTAAGTTCACAAAAATATAATAATGTTGCTCAGCGACAGAGATATAAAAAGATATATACAAGAAAAGAAAATAATTGTTGATCCTTTTGATGAAAATTTAGTTCAACCTTGTTCTTTAGATGTGCGATTATCAAATCAATTTAGATTGTTTAATTCTCATAATGTTGAATATATAGATACAAAAAAACCAGACAATTATACTAAACTTGTAGAAGTTAAAGATAGTATTGTAATTCACCCAGGAGAATTTGTCTTAGGAAGAACAATAGAATATATAAAACTACCAAATGATATATGTGCAATATTAGAAGGACGGTCTTCGTTAGGCCGTTTGGGAATAATTATTCACGCGACTGCTGGATTCATAGATCCAGGATTTGAAGGTACGATTACGTTAGAAATTTCTAATCTTAGCAATTTACCTGTTAAGTTATATCCTGGTATGAAAATTGGACAGTTAGCCTTTTATAAATTATCATCACCTTGTGAAAAGCCATATTGTGGAAAATATAAAGGTCAAATATTGCCTGAAAGTTCTAAACTATATATTGATTTTGAAAAAGAAAAAGAAAGTAAAAATTAGAAGAAAATATCTTGTGGTTTTAATGTTTTTCTTCCGTTTGCTTCTGCTGCTGCCATTGCTTTGTCAATTATTTCTAATACTAATTCGTTTAATACTGTGTATGCTTCTGCAGACATTCTTGCGTCGTTATCTTTAACAACTTCTGCAACTGCAGATTTTCTAATTACTCTTGGTTCATCTTCTCCTTCCAATTCTGGATCAACGTCATATGGTTTTACTGTAACTCTTCCGTTTGCTTGTGCTCTTTCGATTGCTGCAATAACTAAGTCTTCTACGACTGCGTCTAATTCTTCTAAGAATTCTGCGCTGATTCTAAATTCTCCACCAACATATTCTCTAACTTTTGATGCTACTATGTAATTTGTCATGTTCTTAACCTCCTCGGGGCCCCGATTTGGAGCCCCATAACAATAAAAATATTATAACAAAATAAATAAGTTTATGGTTAAATTAATTCTAAAAAAATATTTGGTCATTTATACGTTAAAATTTAATAAAATTCCTTTGTTTTATTATGTTT
>CAZMYQ010000041.1:0-4863 GCA_964570545.1 uncultured archaeon
AAAATTGCAGAAATTATAGAAAAACACCATCCAGAAAGAGATAAAATTAATCTTAGTGATTTAGACGAAAAAACATTAATAGTAATACTAGCAGATAGGTTAAGTTCTTCTGAAAGAGAAGAACCAGATGATGAAGAACATATACCACAAGATAGCAAATATTTTGCTCTCGTCCCAATATTTGAAAGAATATACAATGAAGAAAAAATATATAGTAAATGTAAAAAATTAAATCCGAAAGTAATAGAAAATCATAATGACATATTTCCATCAAATCAAATAGCATCGAATTATGAAGAAGTATGTGAAACTTTGGAAAAAAACTTAAAAGAAATTTTTGAAAAGGAAAACGACTTAGATAAAATCGTAGAAAAAATATTATCATTGTATTTTAAAACATTGATTTTTGTTCCTTCTGCAACATTTTGGGAGAATAAAAACGGCGAACTAGAAGGAAGTTTTCCAGATATTTCATTATACGACCATCTAAAAACAACTTGTGCTATATCTTGTTGTTTATACAATTATTACAAAAATAAAGAAGACATAAAAGAAAAATTAATAAATATTATAAAAAACTTAAACAAAAATACTAACGATGAAACTATGTTTTCATTAATCCATGGAGATTTGTCAGGAATACAAAAATTCATATATGATATTAAAACAAAAAAAGCATTAAAGCAATTAAAGGGAAGATCATTCTTATTAGATTTCTTAACAGAAGTTTATGCTAGATATGTCGTAAAAAAATTAAACTTATGTTTAGCAAATATATTATTTGTTGGTGGTGGGCACTTTTATATTATGAGTCATAAAATAAAAGATAAAGAGTTAGATGAAATAAGTAAAGAAATTAACGAAAAATTATTCGATGCGTTCGAAGGAAATATATTTTTAGCCTTAGGGAAAAAAGATTTATCAATAAAAGAATTAAAAGATAAAATTTCAATCGTTTGGGATGAAGTAACCAAAGAAACAAGTAGAGAAAAGGTCAGAAAATTTAAAGATATTAGTTACAATAAGTTGTTTGAACCTAATACAGAAAAACCAAAAAGATGTGATTATTGTGGGCATCTAAGAAAGAATGTTAAAAAAAGTGAATACGATCATGATATGAATATATGCGAAATTTGTAATGAATGTATTAAATTAACAAATATTTTGAAAGAATTTAGTAAAAAACAGTGTATAGACATCAAGAAACTTG
Organism: uncultured archaeon; assembly: GCA_964570545.1. Lineage (GTDB taxonomy): Archaea > Iainarchaeota > Iainarchaeia > JAADDC01 > CAZMYQ01 > CAZMYQ01. Next base: position 1,211 of record CAZMYQ010000041.1, read on the forward strand.
AGCATATATTTAACAGATTCTTACCAAATGGAACTGAACTTGCAGATTTATTTAAGTCTAATGAATATACAGACAATTTAAATAGCGAAAAACCTATTTTATTATATTCTACATATGTACCTTCAAAGGAAGGTGAAACAATAAATATTTCTGAACTTGCAAAAGAATCAGAAGGAGACAAAAAAATAGCAATATTGAAAATGGATGTTGATAATTTGGGGAAAGTCTTTAAAGAAGGGTTAGGAGAAATTAAAACCATTTCAAGATTAAGTACTTTAAGTACCTATTTAACATTATTCTTCAAGTATTTTGTACCAGAATATGTAAAAGATAAATATAAGGATTCAATATATCTTGTATACTCCGGAGGAGACGACACGCTAATAATTGGTGCATGGGATAAGGTAATAAAATTATGTTGTGAGATAAGAGATAAATTTGAAAAGTTTGTTTGTGAAAATGAACATATTAATTTAAGTGCAGGGATTGTAATAACAGATTATAAACATTCCTTTAAAAATGCAGTCGAACTAGCAGAAAGCGAATTAGAAAATGCTAAAAATAACATATCAAAAGATGAACGTCTAAATATGAGTAAAAATTCATTGTCAATATTTGGATATGCATTTAATTGGGATTTAGAACTAAAAAGTAATAGTTGTAGTGGAGTAAAATACACAGTTCTATTAGATAAAACGAATAAATTTATAGGATATATCAACAAAACAAATACAAGGAGATTATTGCATATTCTAAAAGAAGTTTGCCTAAAGTTAGATAAAATATTTGAGAAAAACTTCATAAATATAAGATATTATCATAGGTTACTATATTATTTGGAAAGAAATTTAAAAAATAATGAAAATGTAAAAAAAGAAATTTTAGGTGAAGTTGAACGTGCGTTTAATAGAAAAATGGAAAATAACTCCAAAAATCTTGCGCTAATTGCAGTTTGTGCTAGATTGGCTGAACTTAAAGCAAGAGGTGGACAGCATGACCAATAATTTTAGGAGAAACAATTCTCAACAAAATATTAAAGGTAGTATTAACGTAGATAAGATTATAGAAAACATCATAGACTATGATAAGTTAAACTTAAAAGAAAAGTACGATCTTCTTAATAAAGAAAGTGCTAAATTTGTAGAAACAAAACTAAACGGAATATCAAGATCTAAATTTAGGAAATACTTTGATATATTTATTAACGCAATTGAAAAAGAGGCTTTAAACGAAGAAAAAATTACTAAAAAGAAAGAAACGTATGAAAAAGCATTACTTAAATGTATAATATTAGCAAAATATGATTCTGCAAGAAGAGAGTTTAAAAATATTGAAAACTTCTATGAGTTTTTAAAAAAATTTACAGAACGTGTAAAAGAAAAGAGTGATGAAGAATTCACAAAACATTTCGAAAACTTATACATTTTCTTAGAAGCTTGCGTTGCATATATGAAAGAGAGGTGAAAAATATGAAACTCATAGGAAAGATTATAATAAAGTCAAAAATTGAAACACTAACGGGATTACACATAGGAGGACTAAAAGAAACATTAAAAATAGGAGGTCTAGATAATCCAGTAATACGAGATGCACAAGGAAGAGTTTTCATTCCTGGTAGTTCCTTGAAAGGAAAAATTAGATGTCTATTAGAACGAGCAGGATATCCTGACAAAACAAGACAAAACAATAAAGAGAATTCATCAAAAGAAAAAAATGAAACTCCATGCTCATGTGGAACATGTATTATATGTAAATTATTTGGAACTCATCAATCAAAGAATATAGAAGAAATAAGAAGATTAATATTTAGAGACGCATATCTTGTAGGTGATGATGGAAGAATCATAGAATCTTGGGAAGCGAGAGAAAAATATTTAGAAGTTAAACCAGAAAATGTTATTGATAGAATTACAGGAACAGCCAAGTCACCAAGATTTATAGAAAGAGTAGTTGCAGGAGTAAAGTTTGACTCTGAAATCATATTAGATGTTTATGATGAAGACTTAGAAAATGAAAATGGTTTAGAAAAAATGCTAAATACTATAATAACAGGATTGAAACTTTTAGAAGATGATTATTTAGGAGGATCAGGATCAAGAGGATATGGTAAAGTTAAGTTTAAAGGCTTTAAAATAATAGTTAAAAAAATAGAAAGCGACGAGTATAAAGAAAAAGCAGTATTAGAAAATATAAGTAGCATAAAAAATTTGTCAGAAAAAATTGAAGATATAATAAAAGAATTTAAAGGTGAATCGCAATGAAACAAATAATATTTATTCCTGGATTTAAAGATAAATACCATTTTGGAGTAAAAGATTGGACAAACTCTAGGATTTATTGTTCGTCACATACATTATTTTCAGCAATCGTAAATAATTATGTTAGTGTTTTTGGATCATCAAATATTGACAAATTAAAAGAAATACGAATTTCTGGAGCGTTTCCTTGTCTATTAGATGAAAATAACAATCCATTTATCAAATTTATTCCGAAACCCTTATGTCGGTTAAATATAAATGAAGAATATTCTAAGAAACACTCAAAGAAACTAAAAAAGATTGAATTTATTTCCATTGAATTCTTAAAAAAACAATCTAAAAAACAATTAAATGACTATGATTTTGAAATAGTTGGAGAAAAATTTTTAATAACGAGCGAAGAGTTTGAAAAAATATGTGAAAAAATATCTAATGATAAAAATATAGATGATGAAAGAAAAGATCAGATAAGGAGCATAAAAATCATTGGATATCAAAATGAATTAAAAACTGCCGTCAATCGAAAAACTGGGCAGTCATTGGATAAGAATTTATATGTTTCTTCCTTTATAAAACCATTGGTATATTACAAAGATAAAAACAAAGAAGAAGTCGCATTTAAAGCGGGATTTTGGGCTTTAATCGATAATAAAATTGATAAGGAAATAGAAACCTCAATAAAATTAATAAAAGATCAAGGACTTGGCGGAGAAATTTCAATAGGTGCAGGGTTATTCGAAGAGATATGTTTTACTGAATTTGAAGAAGAATTTTGCGGGAATGGATTTTTGAACTTATCATCATACTTACCTAAAGAAGATGAATGGAAAAATAGCGAAAATTGGTATTATCAAATTGAAAAATATTATGGATGGATGTTTTCTTATGTTGATCCAGAAGTGATAAGAAAACCAAAAAAATCCATTTATTATATATTACCAGGATCTGTATTTAATAAACAAGTAAAAGGTAAATGTATAAATTTAGGTAATGAAAAAAATGCTTGTTGGTTTAATGGAAAACCAATTCTAATAAAAATAACACCTGGTGATGAAAATGAAATGTAATTTAAAAGTGATAACACCTATACATATCGGATGTGATACTAAATATCCTGCATTTTTTTATTCAATTGAAGAAAATAAAATAAAAATATATGATGTTTTCAAAACAATAAGTGAAAACGTTTCTTTTGATAAAATAAAAGAAATGAAGGAAATTTTTTCAGAAAATAGCGATAATAATAAAATTAAATTATATGCTGATGAACTGTTTAAAGAATTAGAAATTTCAGAAAAGAATAGGATACTTCTAGACGAAATTGAAAATTGTGGTTTACAAAAAAATAAGAAACACTTACAAATAGATGAATTTATGCATTTTGTCAAAGATGGG
>CAZMYQ010000042.1:0-4835 GCA_964570545.1 uncultured archaeon
GCTTCCTTATATTAAGTTTTAATCTTTTATTTTTTTTTTGATGGTTAATCCTAATTTTACAAAAATCTTAAAATAATTAATGAAAAATATAACCCCAAGATTATATCAATTAACAATAGCAAAATCAGTATTAAATAAAGGGAATACGTTGGTTGTTCTTCCTACAGGACTAGGGAAAACAGTTATTGCTCTTTTAGTTGCAGAAAAGCGAAAAGAACTTGGAAAAATTCTTGTTTTAGCACCAACACGACCTTTGGTTTTACAACATAAAGAATTCTTCGAGAAGCATGGCGATTTTAATAAAGTGTCTATTTTAACAGGATCAACAAAAAAAGAAAAGAGAAAACAAATAATAGAAGAATCTGATGTTATCATTTCGACTCCGCAAACTATAGAAAATAGTTTATTAGAAAAACTATTTGATTTATCAGAATTTTCGCTACTAGTTGTCGATGAATGTCACAGGACTGTTGGAAAATACGCATATAAAACAGTCGTTGACTTCTATGTAAACCAAAGTAAATATCCTTTAATTTTGGGATTGACCGCATCGCCTAGTGCAGCAGAAGAAAAAATTCAAGAAATAATGAACAATTTGAGAGTTAAAAACATTGAAGTGCGTACGCCATATGATGAAGATGTACGCCCATATATTCAAAACATACAAACTGAAATAAAATATGTTCACTTACCAGAATATATTTTAAAAATTAGAAGAAAAATGTATGATTTAAAAAGAGAATTATTGGAAATTTTAAAAAATTTAGGATATATTCGAACCACTAATCCATATCAAATTGGAAAAAAAGAAATATTATCTCTCCAAAACCATCTCCAAACAATAGAAGATAAAAATCCACAAGTGTTTGATGCAATAGTAGTTACCGCTGCATTAATGAATTTAGAATTTTTTATTGAACTATTGGAAACCCAAGGCATTTCAATTTGTTATGAGCACATGAATAAGTTTTACATATCTTCAATCACAGGTGCTAAAAAATCTGCAAGATTTTTAGTAAGTAGATCCCACTTTTTAGAAATTTTAAATGATTTAAAAATTGCTATAGATAAAGGTCATGAACATCCAAAAATTGATGAATGTGTTAAATTAGTTTTGGAACATAAGGATTTAGATAAAATTTTAATATTTTGCCAATATAGAAATACAGCAAATATTTTAAAAGAAAAAATTCCAAAAATTGTCTCTTGCGAACGATTTGTTGGACAAGCAACAAAAGATGATGATAAAGGTTTATCCCAAAAACAGCAGAAAGAAATCATAGAAAGATTTGCGAAAGGAGAAATAAAAGTTTTAATATCAACTACAGTTGGAGAAGAAGGTATTGATATCCCTGCGGTAGATTTAGTTATATATTATGAGCCTACTCCTTCTGAAATAAGGCACATCCAAAGAAGAGGAAGAACTGGAAGACACAAAGAGGGAAAAATTATTATTTTAGTTACAAAAAATACTAGAGATGAAGCCTATTTGTGGGCTTCACGATACAAAGAAAAAAAGATGCTTCAAAGTTTAAGAAAATTAAAAGAAATGATTGGAAGCAAAGATTACGATATCGTCTTAGTTACCCAAAACAAGAGCAACGACATAAAAAAATTAAAAATTATCGCAGACAATAGAGAAAAAAGTTCAAATATAATTAAGAATTTAATTTCTTTGGGTGTTGATATCAAAGTAGAGCAATTAGATGTTGGTGATTATGTAATAAGCGAAGATGTTTGCATCGAAAGAAAATCTGGAAACGATTTCATAGATTCTATGATTGATGGGCGCCTTTTTGACCAACTAATAAAGTTAAAACAAACATATAAAAATCCAATTTTAATTGTTGAGGGAAAACACTCAAGAAACATTTCAGAAAATTCATATTATGGATTAATAAGCAGCATAATATTGGATTATAAAATTCCTATTTTATTTTCTAAAGATGAAGAAGAAACAACGAAGATTTTGTTAAATCTTGCACGTAGAGAACAATTGGATTTAAAAAAGGAAGTGCGAAAAGTAAATTTCAAGAAATCTATTCCTTTAAGTGAATTACAGTTAAAGATTTTGGAATCATTTCCTCATATTGGTCCAAAAACAGCCAAAAAAATCCTAGAAAAATTTAAAACTATTAAAAGATTTATCAACGCAGGAGATTTAGAATTATTTTCAATTGAAGGATTTGGTAAAAAGATTATAAAAGATTTGAAATTAGTTTTAGAAACTCCATACGAAGAAGCGAAAAAAATTGATTTTGATCATGTTTTAGAGAAGAAAGATTAATTATTTTCTTTTTCTTTTTAATCCTATGTATCTTCTCAAAGAAGATATATAGCGCTCCAAATTTTTAATCTTTTTAGTAATATATTTTTCATATGTATCATCGTAATATTGGAGTTCTACTGCATAGTTGCATTCTGGACATAAATATCCATAATCTGAAGATTCTATGGAAGAGTAATATTTGAAACAATCTGGACAATAATATACATCGCAAGTTTCTAAAATAGATGTCAATTCCTCATATTTTGAACAGATTTGCTCATATGCGTATCTATATAATTTAGATTCATTTACAGTCCAAATAGCATAAATTAATTTGCCTTTTTTATATGTATAATAATCTAAAAATCCATTAGCATATAAATAATTTAATTTTGTCCTAACATAAGCGGGTTTCATGTTCAAATCCATAGCTAAATCAAAATCATTCATTTCTTTCTTCTTTAATAAATATCGAATAATTTTTATTTCATCTTCGTCAAAGATTTCTAATAAGATTTTATCAATATATTTCATAAATATAAAGATTCATAATTTTATTTAAAAGTTATAACTTTATTGAAAAAATTAGCGTACGTGGCGATACATTTCAATAATTTCTTCTAAAGTGGTAGCATTTTCTGGAGATTTATCTTCACGCAAGCGTTTTTCAATTCTAGGAAATCTCAAAGCATATCCAGAAGTGTGTATTGGAGATTTCGTAATTTCATCTGCGATGACACTAATAACATATTTCGGTTCTACCCAAACATCTGGTTCTAGTTCAGATATAACTCGTGGATCTTTATGATTCAATTTTATTTTATCTAGTAAGGCTTTATAAAACTTAGCATCATCTTCAGTCATACCGCTACCAACTTTTGCCACGGTTTTAAATAAATTTTCTTTTTTGTCATATATAGCGCACAATAATGCGCCAATACCCCATGATTTTCTAGCACCTTTTCCATAATAGTATCCAACAATTACAACATCTATGCTGTCAGATAATTTTCCTTCATAAGATTTTTTTAATTTTATCCAACTCCACTTTCTAGCACCTGCAACATATCTTGAATCCAAATCCTTTGCAATAATTCCTTCCAATCCTTTTTCAATACATATTTCAAAAAATTCCTCTAAATCTTGCTCATTATCAATAATTTTTGCCTCTGATATTTTTAATATATTTGAATCTAAAGAATTTATTATATTTTCTAAAATTTGTCTTCTTTCTTTTAAAGGCTTATTTACCAATTCTTCATCATTTAAATATAGGATATCAAAAGCAAACAAAGTCAAAGGATATTTTTTAGCCATTTCTTCTACATTATATTTTCTCCTTCTTTGTATTGTCTCTTGGAAAGGCAAAAATTGCTCAGAAGATTCATCATAACTTATTGCTTCTCCTTCAAAAATAATATTTTTACAATTTATCTTCTTTACTTCTTCAACTATTTCAGGTAACATGTGTGTTAGATTTTCTAAATTTCTGGAATATATTGTAACTTTATTGTCAAATTTATGGATTTGACATCTAAAACCGTCATATTTTCCTTCCGCTAGACAAACCTTTAATCTATCTATTATTTCTCTTGGTGATTGTGCTCGCTGTGCCAAAGCGGGCATAATCGGAATTCCTGGCGTTATTCTTATTTTATCTAATCCTTTAATCCCATCTTTTTTTAATATATAACTAATCAAACCAATGTCTGAACAATAATTGAATTTTTGCTCTATCTCTTCTTTTTTGCTTCTATCGCCTATCATTAATGCCAAACTTTCAATTATTAATTGCTCACCAACACCCAATCTTAAAGTATTTGTAATTATTCTAACAATATATTTTCTTTCAATATCTGAACAAGACATCAATAATCCTTCAAGATATTGTTTTTTAAGAAATTGTGAGTTTTCTCCTTCCGTTTCTGCAATCTTTTTTAAAGTTAAATACACTTCTTTTATAGTTAGTTGTTTCAATCCAAACAAAGAAATGGTTTTCTTTTTAATTTTACTTGCTACTTCTCCTAAATCGCCATATTTTTGATATAACTTTTCAATTTCTTCTTTTGATTTCCCAGAAATTTTAGATAAAACATCTATAACTGTTTTTTCCCCTATGTTAATTTCTAGGTTTTCCCATCGCGAGCAAATTCTACCTATTAAAAAATAAGAAACGTATTTTGCTTCTTCTGGTTCTAATTTTGAGTATAGTTCTGATAGAATCTTTACTTCTATGAGTTTTTCAGATGTTTTTTCAATTTTTTCAAAATATTTACATAGTTCGTTAAATAACATTAATTAATTTTCATTTCATGAAAATATAAAAAATAATTGTTAAGAATTTTTTTCAGATTCAGACTTTGATTTTAGTTTGTATTCAAAATATACTGATGCTATTATTGCTAATCCTCCGACAAATGCCGCTACCATACATACTGGAATCGTCCACGGCACAAAACCTGCAAATAGTAGAGAAAGAGAACATATCGTAACTCCCGAACTAACAGGATCATGTCTTTTTACTTTTTCTAAATTTTTCAAATAACTATATTCTTCTTTTGAGTTT
>CAZMYQ010000043.1:0-4817 GCA_964570545.1 uncultured archaeon
TTATCATTTGTGTTTAATACATAAAAGTTACTGTCTTTGATTGGAATGTTAACATCAATAACTTTATTATCTTTACATTTAACAATTATTTGGTTTGTGTCTGTATAGTCTTTTAAATAATATTCATCTAACAAAATATAATTATACTTGTTTTCATCTTCATATATAAATATATATTTACCACCCGATCTAAAGACCTTGTAATTTTGAATTAAATTTCCATCAATAAAAATTTCTATTGAGCCGCCATTCTCTATTATTTTAAAATTATTTTCTATGTATTCAAAATTTGGCATAAATAAACCTTGAAATTCTCCAAATTCTAATTTCTTGTCTATACACCATCCTCCGATGTATATACCATTTGTACAATTATTTGTTTTATATATACACCCAAATATATTACAAACTCTTGGAGAATAATCGTTTAAATCTAAATTTTTTGCGTTATTTATTACTAAAAATTTAGATGAATCATACATCCCATTGTATACTATAAAATCACCTACAAATCCTGAAATTAATATTAATATTGTGCCAATAAATAGACAAATCACACCAACGAGTACAGTAAACTTATTCATAAATTATTATATTATTTTTTATTAATGGACATGAGTACTTTAAGGAAAAATCCAATTTTTCATGTTTTAGTAATTGGATTTTTCTTAATAGTAGGATTATTTTTAGCAACAAGACTTGGATATATACATTGTAGTGCTATTCCAGGATGGTGCGATATTTACTTAAAAATCATGAATATGATTTCGCCACCATATCCAAAAATTCTTATACTTTATGGCGACTCTGGTATTGGAAATCCAGATAAACTTAAGCACATTTTAGAGCAAACATGTAAAATAAGTGTTGAAAAGCGAAATATAAAATTAATTTCTGAATCGGAAATTATGAATAAAGATGTTATAATTGTTGAGCATGCAAAATATATTGATTCTGATACTTTACGTCTTTTAGCAAAATTTGTTGGAAAGGGCGGTAAATTAATTTGGGTTGGAAATTCAGGAGTTCAATTTGATGCTAATGAAATACCTGACCAAAATCTATGTAAAGATCCAAATGCCATTGGCAATCCGTGGGCTAGAAAAATTTATGTAAACGGAAAACCAAAATGTTTGAAGTTTTATGAATTGCTTGGAGCAAAATATATTGGTACTATAAATCATCCAACTTATGTTGATTTAACTAGAGTTGAGCACGACATAATAACAAGACATATGTTGCGATATCAATTATACACGCAATTCTCAATTGTTAAAGATTTAAAATATTCTATTTTTGGTACGCACAATTACTTAGCTAAATTAGAGACAGATTTTGATTTTAATGAGATTGAAGGGCCATACCCAGGAATTTTAAAATCTGCAAGAGTTTATTATTTTGCTTTCCCTATTGAAGATTTAGTTAAAGAAATAGATCCAGATTTAAACTATGATTACTCTGTGGTGATAAAAGATATATGTTTGGCAGTAAGTTAATGTCTTTTAAAAAGTTTTCTCAGTTTTGATATATTTGAATGTATATGTTTTAATAAATATCTTTTCTTTTCACATTTTAATAATTTAATTCTTTGTAATTTTTCAGGATTGCACTCTACCATACATTGTCCAATCTCGTATGGGAAATGTACATCTCCTCCATATGAAGCATTTAATCTATATTTTTCTACAAACTTTTTTGCTAACATATCCTCTATATCTAAATTTCTACAGTTTATTATTTCTATCCTTACTTTATATTTCTTAAAAACTTTTACATATGTATCTAACTTTATTCTTGCTATTCCGTGCGATAAATATCCAAATGGATGCGCTATTATAGGCGTCCCACCGCTTTCATATATAAATTCTATTATACTTATTAAATCTCTTTGTTTTGGCATTTCAGAAATGTTTAATCCTAAAATATGGTATCCTTCTTTAGACGTTATTTCTACACCTGGATATAGATATATTCCATCTATTTCAATTGGCTTTGATATCGTAATATAATCGTGATCTGTGATAAATGCGCCATCGTAGTTGTGTGTTTTTAAATATTTTACTAAATGATTTATTTTTAATTCACTGCATTTTGATTTTTCAGTATGACAATGCAGTTCAAAACGCATAATTTTTTATGGTTTTTTTAGTACAAATTGTTTTTTCAAAAATAATTAAAAAATCAAAGTTGGGTTTAAGATTTAGACAATTTTGTCTTTATTTGATGTAATAAATCAGCAGGATTTTTTATTGGATAATTTAAATTATCTAATATTTCTTCTATGTTTCTATTTTTTATTATTATTCCTTTAAGTCGTTCAACTAATTGATTTTTGTCTACAGGAAAATCTAAACCTCTTATTTTGGCGAGTACATGGACTGCCCAATCAACATCCAATACTTCCATTTCTTCTTTTTTAAGTTCTATTTCTTCTGTATCTAATCTACCTTCTTTTTTGAGTTTATTATATGCTAGTTTGGCAATACCTCCAGCTATATGTTCTTTTGGCCTTTCTTCAAATTCGCCTTCAATATATTTTTTAACGTCTTCTTCGTTTGCAGATAATATATTTTTGACAGTATTTTCAGTTATTCCTAACGTTTCTGCTATTTCACTATTAGTTTTCATTGCTTCATTCTTTAAAACTACCACATATGCTGCTTCAGCTAAACTTGGCAACCAAGTTAAGTTTCTATATTCTATTAATTTTTTTAAACCTCCCAAAATTTTTATTGCTTCCCAAAATACTTTTTCAGCAATTTTATCAATATTTCCGCCTTTTGGCTTTGTAATTATTTCAAAACCCATAAAATTCACCTCTTCCTATTATTATTCATTCTTCTTTTAATAAATTCACTAAGTGGACAAATTATATTTATTGTTCCATATTCTGTAATTTTGAATATCCATGTTCTTGAGTCATGTCCACACAACCTACAGCCATCTATTCTAATAGTTCTTAAAACACTTCCTATTGGTAATTTATAGAGATTCATATCCCATTTTGTTTCTATGAGTTTTTTATCTAAAACAATAGTGCCATCTACTATATGCGCTACTGCTAAACCACCTGCAGCCTCAGCACTTTCGCTAGATTGCGTAGATCTCTTTTGGGAAACTAATATTGCAGTTTGTTTATATTTCTTTAAGAAGTTAAAAAATCTCCTAACTATTTGTCTGGCCATTACTTCTTTATGTTCATAAAGCCCTGTTATGCTATCTATAATTGTATTTGTAACTTTTTTCTCTTTTATTGCATATTCCATAGTATCTATTAACGCTTTTGGATTTTCTCTTAATTCTTCACTCTCAGAAGCATCAATTACTACTATATTTTCTTCAACCTTGCTAAAATCTATTCCCAAAGCCATTGCTTTATTTTTGAGTGTAGTATATAAAAAACTTGCAGGACTTTCTACTGTAACGTAAAGAACTCTGTATCCTAAGTTTGCTTGAGTAATTGCAAACTGTTCTGCTAAAACACTTTTTCCCGTATCTGGAATCCCTGTAACATTTATTACTGCAAGATGTGGAATTCCACCCAGTGGTTTTTTTATATATTTTTCTCCTTCAAACTCTACCTTATAAAACATTTCATCGAGTTTGGTACCTGTAGGGACACCAAATAGTTTTGGAGCCTTATTTTCAAGTTCTTTAAGTTCGTAATAGTGCTTTATCATTAATATAATGCGCATAGTAAAATATTAGAAGATGCTATTCGAATATCTATATATGCAATCATAAATAAATATCCAAAATTTAATTTTAATGAAGAAATATATTGTTACTTCAGCGTTGCCATATGTTCATGGAATAATTCATATTGGAAATATATTTGGTAGTATAATTCCTGCAGATATTCATGGAAAATTCTTAAAGTTAAAAGGTGAAAAATGTTTGGTAATTTGTGGTTCAGACATGCACGGCAGCCCAGGAGAGTTAGCAGCAATAAAACGAGGGCTGTCTCCAAAAGAATATATGTTAAAACAACACGAATTAACAAAAGAAATTATTGAAAAATTATTGTGTACTTTTGACCACTATGGGCACACAGATACAGAAAAAAATAAAGAAATCGTATATCTATTGTTTGAAAAATTATATGAAAATGGTTATATAGGAGAACAAGAAGTTGTATTAGCATATTGTAAAAACTGTAAACGCTACTTACCTGATAGATTTGTTGAAGGAAAATGTCCAAAATGTGGCGGGTTAGCAAGAGGAGATCAATGTGATGATTGTGGACAAATTTTAGATCCTCAAGAATTAAAAGAGCCTTATTGTGTATTATGCGGAAGTAAAGATATTGAATTCAGAACTGTAAAAAATTTAGTTTTAGAAGTTCCTAAACTAGAAAAAGAGTTAAAAGAATATTATGAAAAACATAAAGATTATTGGACTACGCTAGCAAAAGGAGAAACTAAAAAACTTTTAAATGATTTAAAACCTAGACCAATAACAAGATTTTTAAAATACGGTTTTAAAGTTCCTTTAGATGAATATGAAGATCAAGTATTTTATGTTTGGTTTGATGCGCCTATAGGATATATTGGAATTACAGCAGAGAAGTTCAATTGGAAAGATTGGTGGTTGGATCAAAATACTGAAATAATACATTATATTGGTAAAGATAATATATATTTCCACTCAATATTTTGGCCTGCAATATTAATAGGATCCAAACTTGGATTTTCATTACCTAAAATAATTGCAGCATCTGGATTTTTAACTTCAAAAGGAATAAAATTTTCTAAGAGTAGAGGTGTTGGTTTAAATTGTTTAAACTATTTTGATTATTTTGAAGATCCAGACTATAT
>CAZMYQ010000044.1:0-4576 GCA_964570545.1 uncultured archaeon
ACAAATTTATAATATATTTTATATTTTTTATAAATTTATTTAATCATTCATAAGAAGAGCATTAGAAGATGATAAACAATTAGAAGAATTTTGCCAAAAATCTTTACCAAATATAAAGATAGTTGGGTGTGGAGGTGCAGGAAATAATACTATAACAAGATTGGCTGAATTGGGCGTTGTTGGAGCAGAAACTATTGCCCTAAATACAGAAGCCCAACACTTAGCAATAACGAAAGCAGATAAAAAACTTTTAATTGGACAACAAATAACTAAGTTTAGAGGTGCAGGAGGTAACCCAGAAATTGGTGAGCACGCAGCAAAAGAAAGTGCTGAAGAAATTAAAAAATTATTAGACGGTGCGGAATTAGTATACATAACTTGCGGGTTAGGAGGAGGTACTGGAACTGGTAGTGCTCCAGTAGTAGCAGAAATAGCAAAAAGTTTAGGCGCACTAACAATTGCAGTAGTAACATTGCCATTTTCTGTAGAAGGTAAAAAAAGAAAAGAAAATGCGCTATACGGATTTTCAAAATTACAAAAGAACGTTGATTTATTAATAGTTATACCAAACGATAAATTGTTAGAAGTAGCTCCAAATTTACCAATAAACCAAGCATTCAAAGTTGCAGATGAACTTTTAGCAAATGCAATAAAAGAAACTACAGAAATGGTTACTAAGCCAGGATTAATAAATGTTGATTTTGCAGATCTTAGATCAATAATAGAAAACGGTGGAATTGGATTTATAGGAGTAGGTGAAGCAGAAAAAGAAACACATGTAGAAGGAAGAGCATTAAAGGCCGTTGAACAAGCATTATCTTGCCCACTATTAGATACAGATATCTCACAAGCAGATAGAGCGTTAGTTAGTGTAACTGTCGGCCCAGAAGTAACGCTAACAGAATTCAATGCAATCATTGAATGTATTAATCAAAGAATTAAAGAAGATTCTAATATTATTTCTGGATTGAGAATTGACGACTCATTACCAAAGAATATGATTAGAATATTAGTAGTTTTAGCAGGAGTATCTGTACCAAATCCTGAAGAAATAATGGGTTTAAACAAAAACACATTTCAAATAGATAGAATTTAAACTTTTATATATATGTTTATTTATATTTTTTATAAACTTAAATAATGGTGAATCTAATGAACTTAAAACCTATAATTGATGGTGTTATGCGAATATATCACCACATTCAACGCCCAAAAGAGCGAGAATTGAAAGAAATGATATATACAGTTTCCATGCTCACAGTGGCTTTGGGTTTAACTGGATATATAATTTGGTATGTAGTATCAACAATATTTAAATTTGTATCATAATATTTGGTGATGTAAATGATATTTCCTATAAAAGTCCGTGCAGGTCAGGAAGAACTAATTGCAGATTTATTAGTTAACAAAGCCAAAGAACTTAAATTGCCGATATATTCAATAGTTATACCTCCATCAACACTAAGAGGATATATCCTTGGTGAAGCAAAAAATGTCGAATCTTTAATTAATGCTGCATTTCAAGTTCAAAGAGAAACTGGATTTAGGCTCAGAGTAATAAACAAAGAAATTTCCGAAGAAGAATTAAAGGCATGGATTGAAGAAACTCCAATAGAAGAATTTAAAGAAGGAGATTTAGTTGAAATAGTTAGTGGATCATTAAAAGGAGAAAAAGGAAAAATAGTTAAAATTATGCCTCAAAAGAAAGAAGCTATGATTCAAATAACATCTCATATGTTAAGTTTAAATATTAATGTACCATTAGATATATTAAGGAAGGTGAATGACAATGACTAAGAAAGTATCAATTATGGTCCTAGGAGGAAAAGCTACAGCAGGACCACCTGTAGCAACGATATTAGGACCTATGGGTATTAATGTAGGACAAGTGGTTGCACAAGTAAACCAAAAAACAAAAGAATTTAATGGAATTAAAGTTAAAGTAATCTTGGAAATAGACACATCAAAAAGACAAGTTGTAAACATGGAAGTGAAACCATCTGTTGCAGCATACATAAAAAAAGAGCTAGGAATTCAAAAAGGCTCTGGAAATCCAAAAGAAGAAAAAGTTGGCGATTTATCTTTAGAAAAAATAATTGAAATAGCAAAAATCAAAATGCCAGATATGAATGCAAAAGATTTAAAAGGCGCTGTTTTACAAGTATTAGGTACATGTGTTTCAATGGGTGTTACAGTAAATGGCGAAGATCCAAGAGTAATTCAACAAAAGATAAAAAATGGCGAAATAGAGGTGAAGTAATATGAATTTTTCCGAAGCAATAAAAAAAGCTATTGAAGAAGCTCCAGAAAGAAAATTTGTTGAAAGTGTAGAATTAATCTTTGGATTTAAAGGATTGAACCCAAAAAAGCCAGAAAGTAAATTTGAGTTAAAAGTAGTATTGCCAGAGGGTTTAGGAAAAGATGTTAAAATATGTGCATTTGCAGATGATAATGCTGCAAAGATGCTAGAACCTTATGTAGATAAAATTATTAAAAAAGAAGAAATTGCAAAAATTACTCCTAGAGAAATAAGAAAATTAAGAAAACAATATGATTGGTTTGTTGTATGCCCACCAGATTTAATTAAAGAAATAGCAGCAAGATTTGCAAGATACTTGAGTCCTAAAAGAAGGATGCCTATACCAATACCACCAAACCAAAAAGTAATTGAAGCTCAAATAAACAATTTAAAGAAAACAGTAGTATTAACAAATAGATCAAATATATTTTGCGCTCAATGTAGAATAGGAACAAAAGATATGGATGTCGAAAAATTAGCAAAAAATGCTGAAAAAGTGTACAACGAACTACTCAAGAAGTTAGAAGAAAGACATATTAAGAAGGTATATGTTAAAACAACAATGGGACCAACAGTGGAGGTGTCTAAGTGAGAGCAGCAATACTTGAAAAACAAAAAAAAGTAGAAGAGTTAACAAATAAAGCAAAGAATTATAAGTTTATTGGATTGGTTCATATTGAAAAAGTACCAGCAGACTTAATTCAAAAAGCAAGAAAAGAATTAAACATGGAAATGATAGTTACAAAAAAATGTATTATAGCAAGAGTTTTCAAAAACTTAGGTTTAGAAATTGATGAAGAATTAATTTCAAAACCTAGTGCTTTAATATTTAGTAATGAGCCCCCATCAAAAATATATAACCAATTAGAAGAAATTTGCATATATGTACCTCCAAAAATAGGAAGTGTTGTAGATACTGAAATAGTAATTCCAAAAGGAGAAACGCCATTAACTATGGGTCCTCAAACAACAGAAATAATTGCCAAAATGAAAAAATTAGGAATTAAAACAAAAAATGTAAAAGGAAAAGTAAATATTGAAGAAGAATTTACAATATTAAAGCCAGGAGATAAAGTTACAGCAGATATATATACAATATTAGACGCTTTAGAAATCAGACCAATAAAGATAAACTTAAAAATGAAGATGGCTTATGAAAATGGATTAATATACGATGAAGAAGTTTTATCATTAACAAAAGACAAGATTATTTCAATGATAGAAGAAGCAAAAGGAAAGGCTCTAGGAGTAGCATATGGAATAAAATATCCAACAAAAGAAACTATCGAATCTTTGGTTTCAGAAGCCAAAGGAAAAGCACTATCTGTTGCTGTTAATATCAATTACTTAACAAAAGAAACTGCAGAACAAATAATCGGCAGAGCAAAAGGAATTGCAGAAAAATTAAAAGAAAAGATTCCTGAACAATAATTTTTATATACATATATTTTTTTCTATTAAAATTATAATGGATAGACAACAATCGTATATAGTATCATTAAAAAATGAAGTAGATAATATTAAAGCAATTATAACGCAACTTAAGAAAAAATCAGATACAATAACTACAAAGATGCATTTAATAATAAAAATAGTTCTTGCTCTAAGACACGAAGTAGAATCTTTAAAAAACAATTCTGCCAATATAGAAAAAATAAAAGAGTTAGAATCGAAAATTGGAAAAATGGAGAGCGAAATTGAAAATATAAAAGTAGAACTATCAAAAATCAACGCCAGATTACAAGAAATTGAAGACGCTGTAGATTTAGATGAATTAAAGAAAACAATGAATTTAATAAAATCTATTGATTGGTCTCAATTTATAAAAAACCAATAATTTATTAATTATGGAAAGCAATAAAATTATAATCACAGGATTAATTATTAGTTCTGTTTTGTTAGTGTTTTCAGGATTTGCTTATTTAAATTCTATAGTACATAATTTTATTCAAGAAAATAAAATAGATATAAATGATATAAATTTGAATCCAATCATAATAACAAAACCTACAGTAATACACGAATGGGGAGTAATAGTAAATAATAATTTAAAGACTAATCCAAATTTAATAAATGAACTGCCTCCTGTAGTTAAAAAGCCAATAATATATTTCTATGGATTAAAACACTTTAAAATAAAATTTGATTTCTCAAAGATAGAACTTACAAACTATGATAAATTTTTAAAAGATTGTAACGAATTAGAAATAGAATTTATAAATAATGATGACATAAATATTTACAATAGATTTGATTTTATAGGCGGACAGCCAATAA
>CAZMYQ010000045.1:0-4523 GCA_964570545.1 uncultured archaeon
TCACACATAACTGAAACAATTAAGGCAAAAGTTGATTATTCGGAAGCTAAAGTTACACCTCAAGAATTTGTATTATTACCAGGAAAATTACAAACAGTTGAAATACGGATTCCTATTAGTTGGAACACTCCAGAGTCAATAAGATTTTATGCCCAAGGATATACCGAAAATTATGTAGATATTAAAATTCCTAGAGATTTATATTCAATTAGTGTTGACATTTCAACGCCAGAAGAAGTAGTTTTAGATTCCTCTTATGTAAAAACCACAATAAAAATTAAAAATAACAAAAATATGTATATTAAAGGTAAATTAAGATTAGAAGATTCACCTGACACAATTTCATTAGTAGAATCTCCTGTTGTTGAATTAAAGCCTTTTGAAGCAACAACAGTGCCGATAGTAATACATAGGCAAGCAGATATGGTCCCTGGAAGATATGTTGCTAAGATTTGCTTTTTAGATACTTTATATATAGGAAGTAAAGAATGTAAATCAATATCTTTTGTAGTTCCAAAAGTAATAAAATATTCAAGCGAAGAAGAATTTTTAATTAATAGATCAAATGAGGAGATTTCATATGACGTTAAAATAGCAAATATTCCAAAAGGATGGACATATGACAATGATGAAATAACAATAAACTTAAAGCCTGGAGATAAAATTACGATAAAATCAATATTAGATAAATTTAATATTAAACCTGATGAAAACGCCCAATCTGGAAATTTAGTTATTGAAATATATAAAGATGGACAACTAATAGGAAACTATACTAAAAAATTAGAGCCATCAAAATATTTACCAGCGGGGCAAGCATTTTTATATGGAAGTGTAACAATATTTTTAATTGTAATGATTAGTTTTATAATCGGAGGTTTGGTTGTATACTACTTGTTCATTAGAAAACCTCAGGATGAAGTCCAAGACGAAGAAGACCAACAAACAACTGCCGGAGCAAAATATGATATAGAAGAACATGATTTGGCTAAAAAATTAAAAGGATCTCAAAAAAATGATGAATCCGAATTTTAAATCTCTTTTGATTTTATATAATAAATATAGCCCAACAAAATACAACTTATTAACCCTACAATAAATATTAAATTTACACTTTTTGATAACAATATTAATAAAATGCTTAATATTGTTCTCCCAAAACACATATTATATTCTCTTTCAAAAATAGTTATAATACCTTCTTTTTTTGTTTTTTTATAAATATATCCAAAATAAGGAATATCTGCGAGTGGAGATATTAAACTTAATAATAAAAGACATACGCCTATAATATCAGGTACAATTGAAAATATTGCTATCGACATAATAGTTGATCTAACTAATATACCTAAAGATCCAATTGAATAATCTTTATGTGCATCTACAAATATTGAAAATAGATAAGCAGAAATTGAGGCTACCAAGACCGAAATTGATTTTAAACTTCCATAAATTACTATATTTCCAAAAACATAGTATACATATATTAGAAAAACCATAGCAGTAAACCACCATATTCCTTCCAATATAAACATAGAATTTAAATTAATGTTTTTGATATCGACAGATATTCTTGTTTTATTCTTTAATAAGTGTTTTATGCCTAGTATTGAAACTAAATAGCATAATGCAAATAAAATATAAAACATTCCAAAACCAACGAAGTAAATTATTATGGATGAGATGATAGGAGCTAATATTGAGAATATTGTTGAAATTAATCCAATTTTTGCAAAATCTTCTGCTTCAGAATTTTTTCTACTAAATAGACCCAATACCACATGTTGAGGTATCCAATAAAATATTAAAGATATACTCGATAACATCGATAGTAAAACAATAATAATTAAAAGATAATTTTGAAACCAAGGAATTAAAGCTACAATTATTGATTGTAAGATTCCTGATATGATAGAAATTGATTGTAATTCTTCAATAGACATTTTATTTAAGAGTGTTTGAATCAAGTACAAAAACATAAATCCAAATATGCCATATGTCAAAGCAAAAAATAAACCAACATATTCTAACGAGTTTGTAAGTTTTAAAATATAAACAGGTAAAAATACGCCCATAACTGAAACAAATGCTGTTCTTAGCAAAGAAAACAATAAAATATGTTTCATTTGCTCAGGCAAGGAAAAAAATTTATGAATAAAGTGTGTTTTATATAAGCCTATTGCCATTAATGTTCTAATTAACCAACTAATATATACAAATCTCAAATAATAAACTAATAGATACGAGGTGAAAATTTATGACAAAAGAAACAAGATTCGTAGAATTAGGAAGTTTAAAAAAGAAATCATATGTTTTAATTGACGATGTACCTTGTGAAGTTGTAGATATTTCAATATCAAAACCAGGTAAACATGGAAGTGCTAAAGCTAGAGTAGTTGCTATTGGAGTTTTTGATGGAAAAAGAAGAGAAATTATGGGGCCTGCAGATTCGCAAGTGTTACAACCAGTTATAGTAACAAAAACAGGAATTGTAACTTTTGTTTCTGATGATACAGCACAAGTTATGGACA
Source organism: uncultured archaeon (assembly GCA_964570545.1). Classification (GTDB taxonomy): domain Archaea; phylum Iainarchaeota; class Iainarchaeia; order JAADDC01; family CAZMYQ01; genus CAZMYQ01. The sequence continues at coordinate 2,532 of CAZMYQ010000045.1, forward strand.
ATGAAACTTATGAAACTGTAGATGTCGTTATTCCTGACGAATTTAAAGGCGTAATTAAAGAAGGAGATTCTGTTAAATATCAAGAATGGGGCGAATTTAGGAAAATAACTCAAAGATTTAGTGAATAATAATCTCATCAAAGTCATTTAAAACTGTTCCTCCGCTCTCATCTTCAAGAATCTTTTCTTTATTCTTGTATCTCGGAGATATGTGATATAGATATAATTTCTTATTTTTTGAATATGGTTTTAATTCAATGGCAGATGTATGCCATGTTTCTATTGCATGGTCATAATCTTCAGAAGAAAAAGTACATTCATGGATTATTATATTTGCGCGTTGAATATATTCATTCCAGATAGGTCTAGTATCTGGACAAATACATATTCTGTTTCCTTTTTTTATTGTCCAAAAATCTGGATATTTTTCATAGTTTTGAACAATTTTTATTCTTTCTTCTATAGGTAAAGAATTCATTTTTTCTTTATCAAATTTAATTTTGTCTTTTTGTTCTAAATAAAACCCATATGTTGGTACAGAATGTTTTAATTTAAATGCCTTTAATTTGAAATCTTTATTTAATTCTATTTCGAATTTATCATCATATGGTGTAAGATTCATCCATTCATATTGAGGTAATATATCTTCAAAATAATAATAATCTTCTATAGGTACAAAAATATGAAGTGGTGATGTTCTATCATACAGTTCCATAGTATCTAAAAGGCCAAGTATCCCATACCAATGATCACCATGGCGATGAGATATAAAAATATAATCTAATTTCATAAATGAAAGTCCCTTTTCTATCATTTTGAGTTGAGATCCTTCTCCACAATCTATTAGAAATCTTGTTGATATTAAATCTATATATATACAAGACATACCTCGTATTTTTGTAGGTACTGCTGCTCCAGTCCCAAGTGCAATTATTCGCTCCATGAGTATTTAAATTAATTTAAATATAAAATCAAAAATAAAATTTAATGACAACATTTATTTCTTTTCCTTCGAAATCAGGTTTGGGCTTATCAATAACGACATGGATAAAATTGCTATATAATTTAGATAGGAAATCTTATATTTATTGTGGAGAACCAGTAGAAATCATCAATGGTAAAATAGTAAATCCAATAGTAGTTTATGAAAGTACTTCAATAAAATGTATAGAATTTAAAAAGACGCCTGTATTTTCTTTTTATATTCTCGATAAATTAATATCAAAATGTACAGATGAAGTATATTTACTTATAGAAGGAGATGATTTCAAAATACTTAACAGACGATTTTTTGAAGAACACAAATTTGGATTAGATTCATATCCTGCTGCAATATTATTAGAATTAGAAAATAGAAGTATTCCATACCATTTAATTATATATCCTGACAAAAACATATTAGAACATGGAGTAAAAATTTTAGATTACATAGAAAAATCTTCTTTATTAAAATTAGGGGCAGAAAAATTTGAAGAAGCCTTGAAAGAACTCATGGAAGAGGATAAAATAAACATAAATAAGTTGCTCTATTTTTGAATATCTACTTTTGAAACTAATTGAGAAAATATTAATGGAATAACAATTGTTATAAGTGAAATTGTCGCCATAAGTGATGAATATGTTGCGCTACTAATAATATTTAAGTTAAATAATTGAGTCAATATAGCCATACCTGTACTAAATTGAACACATAGCCCAATACCTAATATTAATCGTTCTTTTTTTGTAAGATTTTTAAATAGAATTAAAGAAGGAATACATTTTGATAAAATTATAGTAATTAGTAAAATTATTGGCATGTAAATATTATTTAATAAATAACTCAAGTTTATATTAAAGCCAACCCAAAAGAAAAATATTGGCGCCAAAAAAGAATATGCGACATCCTTTATCACGCTTTCGATATATTCTTCATAGTCTGTGGGTATTATTTCTCTTAATACTATTCCAGCAACTAATGCACTTAATGCTTCTAAATTAAATAAATATCCAA
>CAZMYQ010000046.1:0-4497 GCA_964570545.1 uncultured archaeon
GGATTAAAAGAAATTATAGAAAACCAAATAAATATTGAATTTTTAGATTTTTCTGAAGAATTGAAATCTAAGAAGAGATATATGTTTAGTTTAAGAACTGATTGTTATATAAAAAAAGAAGTTGAAGAAATAATAAAAAAGTACAAAGAAAGAAAGAAAGTGTTAGTTATAGTAAATACCGTGGATAGAGCAATAGAAATTTATGAATTATTAAAAAAAGAAGTTGAAGATGTGTTTTTGCTACATTCTAGATTTTCATATAAAGATAGGAAAGAAAAAGAAGATTTGATATCAAATTATTTAAGAATTAACAAGCCTCATATTTTGGTTAGCACACAAGTATGTGAAGTTAGTTTGGATGTTTCTTATGATTATGGATTTTTTGAAATAGCTCCTTTTTCTTCAATTATTCAAAGATGTGGGCGAGTAAATAGATATAATACAAAAGCAGAAAATGAAAATATTTTTATCTATGATGTTGAAAAACATTTTCCTTACAACAAAAATGAATTTAAAAAAACAAAAGAAAATATAGATATATTTGAAAATTATCCTACTGAATATGAGTTATTTTTAAAATTCAACGAAATTTATAACAAGTATTTTTATGTCAATTTAATTAATAAAATTAAAAGAGATTTTGAACCCTTGGTAAATTATGTCTTTGATTATTTCGGAAGTATTGATATTAGAGAAGAAAGATTTAATCGATTGATTAAATTTAGAGAAGGTACTGCTTTAATACTAATTCATCCTGATTGTATGGATGATTGCGATAAAGATTATGAAAAATTATTTAATAAGATAGAACGTGGAGAAAAGGTAAATATATTGGAACTAAAAAAATATTTAGTTCCTGTTCCTATGTACATATACGCTAGATGTTTAGACGAATACAGGATTCCTATTTTATACCTAAAAAATTATAGATATTCAAAAGAAAAAGGTCTTTATAAATTAGATAATATTAATAATGTCGTTTAATTATAGGCACATTGTTAAATCTAAATACTTTGTTAAAGATTTTAAAGAAGTAGTTAACATCTCAACTATAAAAAGACTGATGAAGCCTTTTCTTGAAGATTTTATTGATGTTTTTGTATCTTCAGAACTTAAAAATTACAATAACATAGAAAACTTAAAGAGAGATATCAAAGATTTGATAGGTAAAGAAAGTAAAGAATTTGAAAATAAAGTTAAAGAAATTAAAAATAAATATAAAGATTATGAAAGTTTTATTGAGTATCTTTCTAGCATCATAAAAAATCCAATTGAAATGTTGAATCAACATAAAACTATAGTAGAGAATATTATGAAAACTAAATATAACTACAATTCAATTGAAGAGTATTTGTTGTATGAGGGGATTTTAAATAAAGTAGAATATAACACTAACACAATACCAACATTCATTAGTAAAAACAACGCTTCTAATTGGATTTATGAAAATAAAACCAAAATAAAAGATTACGAAAAAAGATACTGGATAGAAATCCTATTCAATTCTATAAAATTTAAAAACTGTTGGATTTATTTAGATTTAAACGAAGAATTGAAAATATATTGGGAATATACCATTGATAAACTAAAATCTATAGAAAGCACTAATCTCTATGAACAGCTTAAAGATTTAGAAGGAGTTAAAGTAAATCCCAAAATAGCAGGATATGAGCCATCATATTTTTATGCTATTTGTTTAATAAGTAGAATTTGTTATTTAATTAATAAAGAAAACAAAAACGAAATTCATGATTTGGGTGAAATAATTTTAATATATTCAGATGTTACAGGGAAAAAATCATATGATTCTCTCCACATAGGAAAATTAATTTTAAAATTCTTTAAGCGAGAAGATTATGAAAATGGTAAAAGCAAATTTTTAGAATTTTTAATGAGTTTGAAACCGTTAAACAAAAAAATAGAAGATAAATATGGAAAATTTTTAGATATGTTTTGTAATAATTTATTAAAAGGTTATATAGATTGGATTACTTTAAATAAGTTAATTGAGTTGAAGTGTGAAGATTTAAATTTAAAATCTAGACGTAAATTTCCAATAAAAAATGTGCGATGGTTCTTGGAAAAAGCTAATACAGCATAGCTCCTTCTACACCTAGCTTTGGATTATTTGTAACTATTTTTCCGTTTATAACAAATACATATTTTACATTTTCATTCATAACTGGAAGTTTATACACTTCTCCATTTTCTTCTAAAAATATTTCTTTTACTTCTGGCTCGGGAACATATGTATTGTAAAATGTATATGTGTCCTGACATTTTATAATTCCCTCTACTTTCCAAAATTCAGAAATAAAGTCAGATATTCCACCATAAGGAACTCTCATTGGGTTTTTTAGTCTATTTTCAATATTTTTTAAAATATCTAAGTCTTTGTTTGCTATATATAAAAAATAATCCACATCACCCAATACTTGTGATCTAATTACCGTCATTATATTTTTTCCTATTTGTTTTAGGGATGAGTATTCGTAAAAAGAGCTCTTATAAGTTATTATTTTAGCCCCGAACATGTAGCCGTTTAAAGATTCATTTCGATTTAAGCCCAGCATATTTTCAAAAATTCCTTTAATGGTAGTAGGTAAAGGAATGGGATAAGAAAGCCTACAACTTTTGGTATAATGTAAATTAAACAAAGCGAATGGGAATTTTATATATAATTTCAACGCATACATATTATTCACCTAAATAATAATTTATTATTTCATTTATTGCTTCTTTTACAGATTTTATTTCTATAGAATTATCGAAGAAATTATCTATATATTCAATTCCGAATAATGTTCCATTATCTATCAAGTCTCTCAATCTATTTAATTTTTCTTTATTCACTTTATTTTCTTCTTCGTAATCAAAATAGGCAAATATAGGCTTTACTGAGTTTCCCAAATATATTATAGATCCGTAATACTCAGGTATTTGTAAATAATTTGCTCTTCTGGGAAATACATACTCTGGAGTTAAAAATACTTTGAGGAAAGCTCTTAATCTTTTTTCTATATCTTCTTTTTCCAACTCTTTTGGTTGATTTTGTGGATAATTTATATCTACGCCAAACTTACCTATCCAATCATATATTATACAATCAATTTTCCCAACAAAGTCAGCGACTTCTATTTCATAAGGCACTGGTTCTTCTCCCTTTGTTATTCTATGAGCAAATTCTACTTTGATTGGAGTATTTCTTAAAGCTTTAAAAGGTGACATTACTATAGGAGAAAACCTAACTCTAGGTTTTGATTCAGGTACAAAATATCCAAAAATATCATTATCTATATATTTTACAGGATTTCCCGCGTCACAAATTTGGTTTCTTACTTTATTTATATAAGGATCTACTTCAAACCCTTTATTTTTCAAAGCTTCTCTAATACACCTTCTTATACATCTTGCAGATACATAAGGGTATATTTCACCACTTGATGTATACATCTTTTTTATGGTTATTCTATTCCCAACATTTTCATCGGCATTTACGTTTCCTGATATTCTACCTATTATACTAATTTGAATTACTTTCATAGCTTTCACCTCTTACATATACGTTTAATAAAGCTGCTATAATTGTTGATTTCAATGCATAAAATTTGTTACCTTTAAGCTTCTTTTTTATTATTTCCTCAGGGATTGATATATGGGCTCCTTTAGTTAAACATAAATTAGAAATATCTTTAACTAAAGTTTCTATAAACTTTTCAGGTATTTCTTCATTTCTTAAATCTACTATAATTTTTTTTAAAATTTTTTTATCTTTAGAAGATTCTATTTGAGAAATCTTTGTTCCTATAGCGTAGAACGTACTATATACTTTTTCTAAATCCATTATTAGTTAAACGAAAAAACTAAAATATATATGTTTAACTATATTGTTTCAAAAATTTTTAATGAATGATAAAAATGAAAAAATAGAAATAAATCCTGAAATGTTGATTGGAGGTGTAAAAATAAATTATTATTTTCATTGTCCTACTCAATTATGGTATTTTTGTAAGGGAATATATTGCGAACATACTTCAGATTTAGTCGAATTTGCAAAATATTTAGAAGATAATTATTACGATTCGGGTAAGAGAAATATATTGGTAGAAAAAATCAATATAGATATTATTAAAATAAGAGACAAAGTTATTGTTATTGAAATAAAACCAAAATCCAAATGGAAAGAAACTCATAAATGGCAGTTGCTATATTATCTATGGTATTTAAAGAACATAAAAAATATCAGAAATGTAGAAGGAGTTTTAGTTTACCCTTTTGAAAAGAAAAAAATAAAAATCTTTTTAGATGAAAACAGCGAAAACAAAATTCTTAATATATTAAAAAAGATAAAAGAGATAGAGAATTTAAACGTACCTCCAAAACCTATAAGATCGGAAAAGTGCAAAGGATGTAGTTATTTCAATTTATGTTTTTCATAAAACTCTATAACAAATTCTTTACCAAGAACCTCTTAGTATTTTAAACTATTTTTTATGC
>CAZMYQ010000047.1:0-4468 GCA_964570545.1 uncultured archaeon
AATTGCCTATGAAACATCCAGAAATATTTAAGAAATTGGGTATTGAACCACCAAAAGGAGTTTTACTATATGGTCCACCAGGTACAGGTAAAACGTTATTGGCGAAAGCTGTAGCAAACGAATGTGACGCTCACTTTATTTCAATAAATGGTCCTGAAATCATGAGTAAATTCTATGGCGAATCTGAAGAAAATCTTAGAAAAGTATTTGAAGAAGCCAAAAGAAATGCTCCATCAATAATATTCATCGATGAAATAGATGCCATCGCTCCAAAAAGAGATGAAGCTAGAGGAGAAGTTGAAAGAAGAATTGTTGCACAACTTTTAACATTGATGGATGGCCTTGAAAGTAGAGGCCAAGTCGTTGTCATAGCAGCAACAAACCGACCAAACGATATAGATCCTGCTTTAAGAAGACCAGGGAGATTCGATAGAGAAATTGAAATAGGACCTCCTGATAAGAAAGGTAGAAAAGAAATTTTAGAAATCCATACAAGAGGTATGCCAATCGAACCAGAATTTGATAAGAAAACAGTATTAAAAATTTTAGACGAACTAAAGAATCAAGAAATGTTTAAAGATAAAAAAGATAAAATAGAAGATCTAATAGAAAAAATTAAGAAGTTAAAGAAGAGTGAAAAAATTAAAGAAACTTTAGAAAATGAAGACATAGAAATTTATAAGGAAGTTAGAAATAAATTAATAGACAAAATGCTTGAAGAATTAGCAGAATTAACTATGGGTTACAGCGGTGCGGATTTAGCCGCACTATGTAAAGAAGCAGCAATGAATGTCTTAAAAAGGATGATTCCTGAAATTAAAGATATAGATGAATTTATGTCAAAGCCTGAAAATTTGGAAAAATTGTATGTTACAAAGCAAGATTTCTTAGAAGCAATGAAAAGGATACAACCTACAGTATTAAGAGAAGTATTTATTGAAGTACCAAAGGTCAAATGGGAAGATATTGGAGGTCTAGATGATGTTAAAAAAGAACTTCAAGAATGTATAGAATGGCCTTTAAAATATCCGCAATTGTTTGAAAAAGTTGGAATTACACCACCAAAAGGTATCTTGCTATTTGGACCTCCAGGTACTGGTAAAACTTTATTAGCTAAGGCTGTTGCTAATGAAAGTAATGCTAACTTTATTGCTATTAAAGGACCTGAAATATTGTCTAAATGGGTTGGAGAATCCGAAAAAAGATTGAGAGAAGTTTTTAGAAAAGCTAGATTAGCAACTCCTTGTATAATATTTATAGATGAGATAGACTCTATAGTACCAGCAAGAGGATCTATGTCGTCAGATTCTGGTGTTACTGAAAGAATAGTTGCTACATTATTAAATGAAATGGATGGAATTTCAGAATTAAAAGATGTTATTGTGATTGGTGCTACGAATAGACCAGATATGGTTGATCCTGCGATTTTGAGACCTGGTAGATTAGAAAAATTGATATATGTTAGACCACCAAATGAAAAAGAAAGATTAGAAATATTTAAAGTACATACAAGAAATATGTCTTTAGATAAGGATGTTGATTTAGAAAAATTAGCCAAAATGACTGAAGGATATACTGGAGCAGATATTGAATCAATATGTAGAAAGGCTGGTATGAAAGCTATTGAGGAATATATACCAAATATAAAATCTATAGAAGATTTAGAAAATATTGATGTGAAAGTCAAGATGAAACACTTTGAAGAGGCAATAAAATCTACAAAGCCAACAATCAAAAAAGAAGATTTAGAATATTGGGAAAAATTATCTAAGGAATTTTCGAGATAATAAAATTTTCTTTTTTAACTTTTAAAATTAAAAAATATTTTTTACGTTTGTTTTTTTAAATTTATTGGTAGAAAATAGCGGACCCGAGGGGATTTGAACCCCTGACCTTCGGGTTAAAAGCCCGACGCTCTACCAGGCTGAGCTACGGGTCCTTATCCTTAAATATATATACTCTTTGTTATATATATTAGTTTAGATTTTATTTTGTCCATTGTGTGCTTAATATTTTGGCTATAAAAATATTTTAATGATAAAACAAGTATTTGTAGTTAGATCAGATTTAAAAATGGGAAAAGGAAAAATAGCTGCCCAAGTTGCCCACGCAGCTATAGAATCATATAAGAAAGCAAATCCTCTAATTAGAAAAGCATGGGAATTAATCGGAAGCAAAAAAGTCGTTCTAAAATGTCAATCATTAGATGAATTAATAAAATTGTATAGAATATGTTTAAAAAATAAAATTCCTTGCGTTGTAATTAAAGATGCGGGTTTGACCCAAATAGAACCAGGCACTATAACTTGCTTGGGTGCTGGTCCATATTATGAAAAAAAATTGGATGAAATATTTGGGCATTTGAAATTGCTATAAATTCATTTTTGTTGATTTTATTTTATTTTTTTAGATATTATAATGGAAACTTGTAAATATTTTGATGTTTGTGGTGGCTGTCAATTAAATTTACCTTATGAGGAACAAATAAGATTAAAAACTAACTATTTAAAAAACCTTTATGGATACGAACCTAAGAAAATATTTAAGAGCCCTAAAACAAAATATTATAGAAATAGAATGGATTTTGTTGTTGGTAAAGAATATAAAATAGGGTTAAGAGAGTTGGGAAAATGGTGGAAAATAATTGATATTGAAGAATGTTTCTTAATGTCTAAAGAAAGTGATGAAATAAAAAATCAATTTAGAGAATATATCAAAGAAAATAAATTAGAACCCTATGATTTGAGGAAGCATATTGGATATATTAGATATTTAGTAATTAGAGAAGGAAAATTTACTGGAGATAGGCAAGTTCAAATAATCGTATCTAATGAAACGTATTTAGATAAGTTCAATAGATTTTTTGAACAGATTTCTGATTTAGCAAATTCTTTTTATATTGGTATAAACTCATCAAAAGGAGACACTTCATATGCTGAAAATTATTATTTGATTGGAGGGAAAAAATATATAAAAGAGACTATAAATAATATTACTTATTTAATAGGGCCAAACACATTTTTCCAAGCAAATTCATATACAGCAAAAATAATGTGTGATTTGATTAAATCTTTACTTTCTGGCGGTAAAATATTATATGATTTATATTCAGGAATTGGTCTATTTTCTTTACAATTATATGATATGTATGATAAAATTTTTGGAGTTGAAGTTAACAAAAACAGTGTGGACCTATTAAATGAAAATGCTTCTTTAAATGATATAACTAATGTAGAAGGGATATATTCAAAAGTTGAAGATTTAAAATCTCTTGAAGGAGATTTGATAATTGATCCCCCTCGTAGTGGACTACATCCAAAAGTTATTAAAACTTTAGTTAAAAACAAGAATAAAATTGATAAACTTATTTATGTTTCTTGTAATCCGAAAACACATAAAAGAGATATTGACAAACTCAAAGAATGTTTTGAAATGGAAAAGTATTATTTCATTGATCAATTTCCACGTACAAATCATATTGAAATAGTTTCAATTTTAATTCCTAAATAAATAGGAAATACACATACGCATCATTTTTCCTAATTTTTCTGCATTATTTGTAAATGTTTCTGAAGCAATTATTAGAGTAGTTAATGCTACACAAAAAATTATGAATTCGAACATTATTTTTATTGATGTCGATGTTTATTTGTGTTTAATTATCATTTTTAAATTAGTGTATAAAATAAATATTTTTTGTATAATAAATTGGACTTATCTCTTCTTTGCTATAATCCAATCTTTGAACTTTGACGTTTTAAAACCTAATTCTGATAATCTTTTTAAAATTCCTTTATGAAATCCAAGATATGGATAATAATATATAAAAACTCCATTTTGCTTTAACATGTTTTTTATTTTTTCTAATTCTTCTTTTGAATATAATTTATACGTATATGCTACAATGCAATCATATTTTCTTTGCGGTATTTCTCTTAGTATATTTCCTTTTGAAAATATTGCAGCGGACCAAGGGTTGTTTTCACAGAAATATATGCTTTTTTCATCAACTATAGTATCTACTTTATTTCCATTTGCTATGAGAAATAAAGATGTATATCCCAAACCACAATCTAAATCTAAACATAATTTATTTTTTAATCTTATTGGTGGCTTTGGTATTATTTTATAATATAATTCGCCACTGTTTAATATGTTTGGCATCTTTAGATTTTCATCCCAAATTAGATATGAATTTTCGTATTGAATTAATTCTATCTTATCTTCTAATGTATCTAGTAAATATACATAATTTTCTTTTAAGTTTAATTCCTTATATTTTAGTTTGTATCCATCTGGGAGAATCGCATACTCTCCTTGATATCTTATTTTTGATTTTGACAAATTTAGATTTAATGAAACAAACTTTTCCTTGTTTTTAAATGCATCTATAATGTGGTGTGTTAAATAGTATTTCATAAGTATTATTTTTCAACATATAATTTAATGGATTATTTAAAATTAATAG
>CAZMYQ010000048.1:0-4330 GCA_964570545.1 uncultured archaeon
AGTATTTAAAAATTTGTTTAAAAACAAAATAATAAAACTAAACAGAACAATTGTGGTAACAATAAAAATAATAATTGCCACAAATACAATGATTATACCAAAGATATACATCATTATGTTTTATAATAAGTATAAACTATAATGTTAATCGTAAAATTTGGTGGAGCAGCAATAACAAGAAAAGATTTAGAATGTACTTTACGAAACGGTACTTTCTTAAGATTATGTCATCAATTAGCTGATTATCTTAAAGAATCAAAAGAAAAATGTATTTTAGTTCTTGGTGCTGGAAGTTTTGGATATCCATTTGCAAGAAAAGTAAAAGAAGATCCTCAAAATGCTAAATATTACGTTTCTAAAACCCAATTTTATATGACTAGATTAATATCTAAAGCGGCAAAGACTTTAATTGAGGATGGTGTTCCTGCAATTCCAACTTCATCCATAATTTTTGGAGAAGAATACTTAAATAAACTAATAGAATTATCAGAGTTTGGATTTGTGCCAATAACACATGGAACTTTTATATTAAACAAAGGAAAAATTGAAGTTTTAAGCGGAGATACTATAATCAAAGAATTGGCAAAGAAAACAAAAGTTGATAGAATAATATTTGTTACAGACGTTGATGGAATTTATGACAAAGATCCTAAAATATATCCAAATGCTAAATTAATTCCAGAAATCAGAAGAGCTGAAATAAATAAAATACAGTTAGAATATGACGACATTGATAAAAAAATGTATCTTAAAATAAAAGAAATTTCAGAATTAAATTGCGAAGTTGGAATTGTAAATGGGTTAAACAAAACTGCATTTAAAGATGCTTTATTTAAACATAAATATGGTACAAGAATTATTTAATTATGGAGTTCGAAGCAATTTGGAATAAATATATTAATACGTGGCGAGAACTCTGGGAAACTCAAAAAAATTTCTTTTTAATCTTGTTAGCAATTTTGTTCATATTGTGTTTTATTAAAAACTTTATATCTGCAATTTCAATAGCAGGTGGAATGTTAGCAATATTTGGAAATGTAGGTATTCATAGTTATAAAGAATTCGTAGATTTAATAAGTCCATTCTTGGACTTAATTAGTGAAGCTTCAGAAATAATAGTCGGAATATGGCTTGCAGCAGTGATTTATAAATATATGACAGAAAAGTTTAGCGTTGTTGATACAATACTTTTTTATTTAGTTAGTACTATATATTTCATAATCGCATTTCTTCCAATATTAGCGCTTGTTATGATATTTGTTTTAGTTTTAATGGCTTTTGGAATTAATATATTTTTACTCACAACACAAGACTTAAACACAATATATTATTATATTTTAGGATTTGGAGTAATATTTGTCATAGGTGTATTAATCTTTATTATCTTAATATTAGTATATTGGCCAATTGGAACATCAATACATATGTTAGCAAATTATAAATACTTAAAAAATAAAAAAGAAGGAAAACCAACAATTGAAAGTTTCATCGATGGAATCTCATTCTCAATTAAAAACTTGTCAATAGATATTATTCTTGCTTCGGTAATATATCTTATAGGAAATATCATTGCTGGATTTTTATTAGGAATCGCAGGAATCTTTTTTGGAATATCGATAGTAATAGGATATCTTTCCCTCGGATTGATTAGTGCGTTAGTAGAAATTGTATTTTTATTATTATCTCAAATAGTGCGAGGATATATCGATATATTATATTATGAATACTTAAATAACAACTTTTCAAAGAAAAATAAAGACTACATTGAACAAACCAATAACGAAAATAGCAATTACTCAGAAGAAAATCTATACACCACAGATATTAACTATAACAATTATAATAACTTCTAATAACATTTTTCCAATATAAACACAAAACATATTCTTTTTAATGATAAGACAACCAATCATAGTAATTCTTGGGCATGTCGATCACGGGAAGACTACATTAGCAGACAAAATAAGAAAAACTACAGTAGCTCAAAAAGAAGCAGGGAGAATTACGCAACATATCGGCGCCACAGAAATTCCTGCGGAAACAATAAAGAACATATGTAAAGATTTAATTGAAGCGTTTAAGATAGAGATAAAAATTCCAGGATTATTATTTGTAGATACTCCTGGACATGAAGCATTTACAAACTTAAGAAAAAGAGGAGGGAGCATTGCTGATTTAGCAATTTTAGTAATTGACATCAACCAAGGAATTCAACCTCAAACTGTAGAAAGTTTGGAAATTTTAAGACAATATAGAGTTCCTTTTATAATTGCAGCCAACAAGGTTGATACAATAATATCTGTTGAAGATTATTCAATAACTAAAGTATTAAAAAATTTAGATCCGCAAAAAGAATATGAACTAGATGAAAAAATTTATAGAATAATAGGTGATTTAGCACAATATGGATTTTCAGCAGAAAGATATGACAGAGTATCTGATTTCACAAGAGAAGTAATTATAATCCCAACATCTGGAATAACTGGTCTTGGAATAGCGGAATTACTATTATTTATTACAGGTCTTTCACAAAAATACTTAGAAAAAAGATTAGAAATACATCCAAATTCTCCTGCGGTCGGAAGCGTTTTGGAAGTTAAAGAAATGAAGGGCGTTGGTTTAGTAGCAGATTCTATAATATACGACGGACATCTTAAAGTAGGAGATACAATATATTTTGCTACAGAAGATGGAATAAAGAAAACTAAACTAAAAGCATTATTAAAACCAAAGCCTTTAAAAGATATAAGAGCAACTAACGAATTTTACCACGTAGATGAAGTTTATGCTGCGGCAGGAGTTAGAATTGTAGGACAAGATTTAGAAGGAATATTACCTGGATCTCCAATATCTACTGTCGAAGAATACGTCAAAGAAACAATGAAGATAGATATAAAGACCGAGAATGTGGGGGTAATAATTAAGGCAGATACCATAGGAAGTTTGGAAGCGTTAGCAAAGATTTTAGAATCAAAAAATGTACCTATATCAAGATACGGAATTGGACCAATAACAAAAGAAGATGTAGCGTTTTGTGAAGTTATGCGTGAAAAAGATAGATATTTGGGAGTAATATTAGGATTCAACGTTAAATGTGCAGAAGATTTCGGAGATATAGTTCCAATATTAACAGATTCTGTTATTTATAATTTATTAGACAAATATGAAAAATGGAAAGAACAAGAAAGAGAAAAAGAAAAGAAAGAAAAACTTGAAAAATTACCATCTCCAGTTAAAATACAAATATTACCAAACTGCATATTTAGAAGATCTGACCCAGCAATAGTCGGTGTTAAAGTTTTAGCTGGGATTTTGAAGCCAAATATCAAATTAATGGATTCTGAAGGGTTAAAAGTAGGAGAAATCAAAGCAATTCAAGACAAAGGACAATCAATTAAAGAAGCGAAACCAGGAGCAGAGGTTGCTATTTCTATTCAAGGAGGTGTCGTCGGAAGAAATATTGAAGAAGACGATATTTTATATACTTATATGACCGAAAGAGACTTAAAAGAAATGAAAGCAGTATTACATTTATTAAGCGATGACCAAAAAAATGTTTTACGAGAAATTGCAGAAATAGTTTTAAAGAAAAAACAATCCAACAACTAAATTTTTATATTTTTTAAGCAATATATTAAATCAAATAAACTGCTCGTAACAGCCTTTGCTATCTTTGGATCTTTAAAGTAAAAAACAACACAGTTTTTATATATTCTATAATCTACCCTTTCTGATTTCTCTATAAAATCTTTGATCAATTGTAAATATTCGGAGTCTAAATATATTTTACATTTTATCATAAGATATTATTTTTTAAATAATAATATTAATGAACGGGCAAATTTCACTTTCTTATCTTCTATTGGTATTTGGCGCAATTATATTGGTTGCAATTGTTGGATTATCGCTAAAAGAATCTATGTCTTCTATGGCTTCAATGCCTACATATACATTTAATGGAAGTTATCATATGACATATTCTACAAAAATAACTTATAAAGATCCATGGCAAGATCCATTTTATTCTAAATTTAGCAATGGGCTAAAAGTAACAATAACTAATAAAGATACAATTGATATTTCGGATTTTCAAGTATATTTGGAATTACACAGTAGTAATTTTAGAAGTTCTAATGGATTCAGTTTTAGTGGAGGAATCTCTAGCTTTTGTAACGCCGTTAACAATAATGACGTATTGGTTGTTAGTGAGAATTTAGACAAGAATTACTATTTTTGGGTAGAAAAATGTGATCCAAATAAAGGGATAGTTAAAATATGGGTCAGATATGAAGATAATATCCCTCTAGGAGGCAATGGAATATTTTATATA
>CAZMYQ010000049.1:0-4314 GCA_964570545.1 uncultured archaeon
CTGGCAATATAATTTTTTCAGTAACTTTTTTCTTTAGTTCTTCATAAAAGGAATTATCTAGGATACCTTCTTTTTCCATATATCTATCTTTTAAAATTAAAAATATATTTTGAAGTTTGGAATAATATTCTCCTTCAAGCAAAACAGGAAGATTTAATTTCTTTGAAGCATTAACTAAAAATTCCATTATCTTTCCTCTATATGTAATTTCTTTCCATATATCTTCCATGGTTAATCCTCTTAATTTAGTAATTTTCATAAAGAATTCAGATTCTTTTATAGAATCTTCAATCAATTCTAATTCATCTTTACTAGCATCATATTTCATCAAATCGACAAAACCACCTTCTTCAGATGGATCTTTACTCCAATGTTTTTTAACTTCAGTAATGGAAATCACTCTTCTATATCTTTTAACACTTCCTTTTGGTCTTATAGGAGCAGCAACAACAACAAAATCTGCTGCTTTAAATGATGTTGTTGGTACGTTTAAATCATTTACAACTCTATCCCAAACAGCATATGCAGAATCGCCATGTATAGTACCCATTACTGTATTACCTGCAGCACCAACTCTCATTGCTTCAAAAAGTACAGAAGCCTCTGTTGATCTGATTTCTCCTAAAATAATAGCCGAATCACCAAGTCTTAAAGCAGTTCTTAATGCATCTTCAGGAGATACTTCAAAAGTAGTTCCCCCTATCGGTGATCTCGTTTTTAATCTTTGGATATTATACCCATACTCTCTAATCTTAGAAACAGGAATTTCGAAAGTATCTTCTTGAACTAATATTCTTGAATTTCTTGGTATTTCAAGTATTAAAGATGTTAGTAGCGAAGTTTTACCTGCTCCTCTTGATCCTGCTATGAGCATAGTTGCTTGAGAATCGACAAAAAAACTCAACATCCCTGCAGCAAGAGGATTAAGCATTTTTTTATCAATAAATTGAGGCAATGTCCAAGGCGTTGGCTTGTGAAGTCTAAATGCAAATGCTATACCAGATGGAGAAAGAGGAGGACCTATTGCAGCAACTCTAACAGCCAAATCGGGTAAATCATAATCTAAAACAGGGTGTGCTTCATCGAATGGACGCCCCGATAAGGCTCTTAATTTAGAAACAAAACTTTTTGCATCAGATTCACTTAAAATTATGTTCGTTTCACACATTCCATATTCACTATGTTGTAGATATACAGGTTTAGATCCAACAGGAGAATCTACATAAATATCTGTGATTCTTCTATCCTTAAATAGTAATTCTAAAATTCCATATCCAATTGTATGTCTCGCAACAATTTTAGCCAATTTACGAGCCTCTTTTGGCGTAACTTGAATATTATTTTCTTCAGCCAAATCAAGAATTGTACTGTAATATATACTTTCAAAATATTCTCGCGCTCTTGAAATGTCAGAAATAGGAGCAAGAGAAGATAAATTCTTTGAAATATATTCTCTTGCTAATTCAAACAAATATATTTGAGAAGGCAATAATTCATATTCTGGCGTTTCAAGATAATAATAATTTACAATGTTATCTTCCCTTGAATATATAGTCACTCTAGCATTTTCGTCAATAGTATATTCATCAAGTAAAAACAAATCTTTCGAAATTGATTCTAAGACTTTTGATCCAACAAAAGATGGTAAAATTGATGGAGATAATAGTTTTTTATATAATAACCTAGATTGGAGCATTTCTTGAGAAATAATCTTTCTTCTCAAAGCACTTATAAACAATTTGATTAATTTGGTTTCTTCAAGACGAGTTTTAATATGGTTTAACTTATCAATAGTTTCCTTTAAGTAAGATGCGTAATTTGGAAATTGGTTTTGTATATCTACAAGAGACTTTATTAGTTTTATTATTTCACTATATGCTAAAATTGGATCTTCGTATAAGATGTTGTGAGTAACTTGTACAATCTTTGTTTGAATTGGACGAATTGTGTCATTAAATACTTTATCTCTAGATTTAATTTGTTTTAATGACCACAATCCTAAAGCTTCTGCCTCATTTAATACATTTGCAATTTCTTTTAATAAATTTACTTGTTCTTTATTATAAGATTTATTATATAAACTCTCCAATACGATAGTGTCTGGAGAATACTTTCGTAACAATTCCAAAACACATTTCATACATAGAGGATCATCAGCTATAGATTGAGAATGAGGACACCCCATACATTCGATTTTTAACATTTGTTTATTTCCAATATTTTCGATTGAATATTTCATTAAATTTATTTTTGGAAAATTCATATAAATATCGCCAAATGAAAAAGGAAATTATGAAATTAAAAATGAAAGGTACGTTAGATCCATTCATTACGATGGCTTTGACAACAAATATAATATTACTCACTACTGTCGGAGTTTTGGCAATTTATGCTTATATAACATATCCTGAAATACAATGGACAGAAAAAAGTATAAATAATTTAGATAAAATTTCTGCGATTCTTGGATGTGATTTAAAATACAAAATTGATTATAATAGGAATGATGTTATAATATTGAATATTGATTCTTTTGAAATGTGTGTAAAATTAAGATACGATGAAATTTTACAAAAAATAAAAGGAATAAGTGCCAAATGTGATTCAATAGTTGATAAGTATGGGTTAAAAGAGTCTAAAGATAAATTTTTATATGAAGATTGTCAAGCAATTAAGAATCAAATTCAACTAATAGAAAAATCAAAAAATAAAACTTTAGAAGAAATCCAAACGTTAAAAAATAGGTCTAATAGAGAAATAATAACTGTCGTATTTGATACATATTTTCCGCATGACGAAACGTATGATCCGCTTTTAGATATTTTAACAGTGTTACACACAAATCTTTCCTTCCATTTGTTAGGAAAGGCAGCATCTTTATCTTCAATGGAAAGATTGGCATATAAAAATTTATTGCAGAAGTATAATTTTGAAGATGGAACACTAACAAGTATATTAAATAGTCGAACTTCTAAGTTATATACTATAATATTTGGAACTCAAGATGTGGACAGAGCTCGAGAGGCATGTTATCCATTAGAAGTGCAAAAATATTCAACTGAAATATGGAGTAAGATGCTTAAGTTAGATGATTTGTTTAAAGAATTATATGGCGAATCTTTACCTAAATATAAGTATGGTCCTGAAAATTTGAAAGAATTTTGGGACAAAGCAATAGAAGTTTCTGAGCAACCAATAAAAATAAATCCAAAGAAATTCTGTTATAAAGAGTCTGAAAATGTGGAGATTTGCGAAATACGAGGTTCAACAATATTATTTAAGGTTTTAGAGAGTATGGATAAAGAATTAGATATATACTCTGATTCAATAAAAGGATTATTCGCAGTCGAAGAAAATGCTGAAAATTGTGATTTATATCTATCAAAAATCCAAAGTAATGTTTACAAATCTTGCAAACTACTAAACGAAACTGAAAAAATATTTTACTGTAAGGTTCCTGCTCAAATTATATGGAGTGCTCTAGAAATAAAGAAACCAATTAATGATTCATTTTTAAACTTTTATAACTTTTGTCTCTTTGGAGATTCAATATTTGATACTATGTATTCACTCCAAGATATCTTAGAAGATATCTATAAGATTAAATTTGATGCAAATTATCAACACGAAATTTGTGAGGATGTAAATACATATCTAAAAATAATACAAAACGAGCAATATTTAGAACAACTAAGCAAGGAAAATAAACAAATATTAGACAAACATAACGAATGCTTAAAGATTCTTGGATTTGATCCAATAAAAGTAGATACAAAGCAACCACAATTAGATTTCTTAAATTCACTTACAAATAAAATAAAAAATGAATTGTCTTCAAAGAATGAATTAAAAAATGTTTATGATTACGCATACATTGTAAACAAGTATCTTGACAATGTTTCAGATGTTTTGCTTGGGAAGAAAACCATTTGTAATTTTATAGCAAATATAGATGATTATATTTCAAAAGCAGAGAAAAAATTAAACAGAAGTTTAACATCAGAATACACATATACGATAACACGAGATGAGAATTATTTAATAATAAAAACTACATGGACGCCATCACAAAGTACCAAAGACCTATTATGGTTTTTGGTATCACAAAGCCCCAAATCATTTGAAGTTCCCTTATTGTATAAAAATTGTTATATAGAAACTAAAAATATTTCATGTACTGATGAAAAATGTTATTATAATTTGCCAAAAATAGATGAGAAAAATCCAACAATAGAAACGTTTTCAATAACATATTATTGTAAAATAAGTAACAATATAAGTAAAAAAGAAAACCATAAAGAAGAAAATAATAAA
>CAZMYQ010000050.1:0-4252 GCA_964570545.1 uncultured archaeon
AAAAGAACATCCTATATTCAAAAAATATATTTCCTAAAAAACAAACAATTACTTCTCTTATACTTTGAGATCCACTAACAGTTTGATAAGTTGATACATCAATTATCAATATTTTACCTCCTCTAACTAATTTGTGAATTGGTGGTGCATCTTTATAAAATAACCCCAAGGATTTCGCCATTTCGACCATTGATTTTGCCAAGTTTTTTATGTTCTTAACATAATCTATATTTTCAATTTCTAATATCAAATCATCCAAGCCAAAATCTTTTTCCTTTAAATTTTCAAGTGCTTCAATCAAAATTCCAGTTATTTTATCTTCCATTGTAATGCCAAACAAAGACATCCAGTCAAATATATTTAGATCTTTGGGCCGTAAAGCAAAGAAACCATCACATTCCAAATTATGTTTGTAATATGCTAACATTTTTCCTTTAGGTACAAGAATTTCTATATTTTTGTATGCTTTTGGTTCTAAACTCCATTTTTTTAATAATTCTTTTTGATCTTCATTTGGATATTTTAAAGTCCAAAATATTTCCCACAGTATCTATAACAATAACGCACAATCTTTTTTTAATATCGTATGGTAATTTACAAAATTCTTCAACTATGACTCCCAAAGTATAAGATTTACCAAATCCTCTTTTTCCCGCTAATAAAATAACATGCGACGTCGATAAATCAAGATAAAAATCTTTTCCAAGGACTGGAGGATCCGTCGGAGAAATTACAACCTTTCCTAAATATGCAGCGGCTTTTAGTTCTTCTATTTTTTTTCTACCAACTATTACAAAATCATTATTCAACATTAGAATTTATTGTAAGGAGAAAATAAAATTAGTATAATTCATCATCATCGGAAGTATCGTCAGTACAAATTTCTTCTTCGTCTTTTATCAATTCAATATCTCCATCTCCTAATAGTTCAACTTCAAATCTTGCATTACACTCTGGACAAACAGCTTCCATCAAATCAAAATCTACTTCCATTGTAGCACCACATTCTGGGCATTCAACATAAATTGGGTATGCTTCTCCATCTATTACATACAATTCTTCTTCGCAATTAGGACATGTTATTTTTCCTTCTTCAACATCTCCAATATCTGCGCCACACTTTGGACACACCAAACCCATAATTTAGATTAGTGAAATGACGATATATATGAATTTGTCGAGACTGTTATTTCGACTATTTATTAGTTTTTTTGTCCAAGTTATTATACAAATATATTATAATTTTTTTGAAATCATTTAACACAAATGCCCACACAAAATAATATCTAAACTCCAATTCTTTCGAGTATATTATCAAAAAATTAATTCAATCACTAATTGTTCTATTTTAGTGCATTGCTTTTTATAAAATTGTTTTTACTATTTGTAAAATATATTGGACAAGAAATAAGAGAAGAATCCAATCTAAGGATTGGAACCTCTAAATATTAATAACCACAAAAATAAAAAAATATGAAGGCGTCAATTTCGATAGAATCTTTAATAATTGTAGCAATAATTCTAATTGTGGCGTTAATCGTGGTTAAATTAGTAACAAATATAACAACTTCTACAAAAGCAAAAATAGAAAGTGCTAACAAGGATTTAAATAATAAATTAAAAGATTTATGCAAAGCTGGAGATGTAAATTGCGAAGAAAACATAAATATTAAATTAATCCAATATTCACATCGTGGTTATTTGGATCATATCTACATGTCATTATAAAAACTGTTGGTACTTTTTGATTGTTTATTTTTTTAATTTTATTATACAACAATACATTATAATCGCAATAATAATATTTCTCTGAGGGATTATAATCACACATTATTTCTGCATTAGTTATTTTCATTTTGAAAGGCTTCATAACAGAGATTTTTTCAATTCTAAAGTTTATCCATCTATCGTCTGCTTCAACATATACGTTGTTTGGAAAGTATACTACCTGCTGAATGCCCTCTTCTGATTTAAAAGTTCCTGCTTCTTCAATACAATCTATAGTTTGTTGAATTGCTGTCTTAAATTTAATCAATTTTAATCCAATTAACACCAAATTTTCAACATAATTATATAAAGGTATAATTACAAATCCAATATAGACGATCATAACCATAATTAAAAGAACATATTCAAAGGAAAATTGTCCTTTCATTAATTATTTTGGAATGTTCCATATATTTTTTCTCCACAATATTTACAACATCCATTTTCAATATGATATTCAATAACGTCAAATAAGTGCCTTTTTATTAATAATTTGCCACAATTAGGGCAATATGTAGAATTTGTTTCGACATCATAAATATTGCCACAATATACATATTTCATACCCAAATCTAATGCTATTTGTCTATATTTTTTTAAAGTTTCTGGACTTGTTGGTTTTTCATTTAACATTTTATAATCAGGGTGAAATGCGCTAAAGTGGATTGGTATATCTGGTGAAATTGATTTAATTGTTTTTATATATTCCTCAATAAAATTTTCATCGTGGTATTTTTCAATTACAAGTGTTGTTAATTCAATATGTTTTCCCATGCCAAATAAGATTTTTACATTTCGTATTACTGTAGAAAATCCTTTTGGAGCTAAACATATTTTTTCATAGAATTCGTTAGGTCCTTTAACATCGATATTAAATGCAGAAACCCAATCTAAACTTTTTGTTAGTTCTTCAGAATAATATCCATTAGAAACAAATATAATATATTTATCTTTGTTGTTTTCGTATATATCTTTTGCATATTCATAATATATTGTTGGCTCAGTGTATGTAAACGAAATAGATTTTAAATTCGTTTTTATCAATTTTGGATCTATATCAGAGATATTTAAAGATTCTATATCTTCAACTTGAGATATGGTCCAATTTTGGCAAAAGAGACATCTAAAATTACAACCTGGAGTGGCCAACGACAAGGTTTTTGACCCAGGTAAAAAGTGATATAATGGTTTCTTTTCAATGGGATCTTCATTAAAAGTAATTAGTTTTCCGTAGGTCAGAGTATATAAATTTCCTTCTATATTTTTTCTCACTTTACAAAATCCATATTGGTTCTCAGGAATGATACATTTTCTTTCACATAGAAGACATTGGATTTTGTTATCATCTAATTTTTTCCAGAATTGGGCTAATTTCATTAAAAATATTTAGATGTAGTTATATATCCAAACCATATTGGGATCGATTCTTTAGAGATTGGAACTTTTCCCTATATAACGCAATCACATAAGTATTCTAATATGAATTTAATTAATAAAGTTAAATCTTTGTTTGCACTAGATAATGAAGATGAGGGGCCGAGCCCCGAAAATATTATAAAAGAAGCATTGAAATATGCGGCTCTATATAAACTGAATTACAAAAATAGGGTTAATGAAAAAAACATATTAAACATATTTGGCTTTGCTTTAATATATGCGTTAAGTAAATTCTACAATAAAAATTGGTTGAAACTGGAAGATGTAAAACGTAAATCTTCTAAAAAAATAAAAATATTGTTACAAGTTCCGATATCACTAAAACATGTTTATATAAATAAGCGAAAAGAATATGAACGATTCAAGATTTTTATGGATGAAATAATTAAAACGAGCAATATAGAATACTTAAAAGATATCAATATAAAAATAGATTACGATAAATTTTTTACAGAAAATTTACCAGCAATTTTAAATGGAACAAATGGAACAAACTCACAATTTAACGAGTTAAAAGAAATAATTTTATTCGCGATGAGTGAGATAGAGCGCAGCGCCTATGAAAAATATTCCAAGTCCCAAATAAAGGAGATCGAACGGTGTTGAATAATTCATATATAAAGCAGCACGGAAAAATGCAAAGATTAGGACCATAATTACGACTTTGGCAATTTTTCCCTTTAATTCATCTAAATTTCTAACATTTAAAGCATGAATGGATTGAATCATAGCAGTAAATCTTTGATCTCCAACGAATAAGATGTAAATACCTATAGCAAAAATTATGAATATTGCTGAAATTAAGAAATAATCAATTGCGCCAATTATTTTTAAAAGAGTTTCATTTCTAAGTTCTAATAAATCGTATTTCCCTGTTAAATAGTTGAAAATATCAAAAATACTACCAATAATTTCAATTATTCCAACTGAAATTAAAATTAAAACTGCAAACAAAGTAATTATTGAACAAAGTATTATTACATTCTTTGAATTTACAAGTAAATTTTCTACAAATCTATAAATTTAGTTTTTGTCCATAAAAATTTAT
>CAZMYQ010000051.1:0-4210 GCA_964570545.1 uncultured archaeon
TTTTCTCAATAAAAATAAAGTCCAAGCCATTTTGTCATAAATAATTTTTATCAATTCCATAATAAAGAGTCTTTATTATATTATTATGAAATCTCAAATCAATAGTAAGTATAAAGAATTGCTATCAAAATACGGGCTAATTGGAGAAACAAAAGCATTAATATTAATAGATTCTTCAGGATACGATGCTGAAGAAATATTTAAAAGATTAAAATCAAAAAATTTATTCTTTTTTAGAGAACAAGATGTAAAACAAGTTTTAATTGAATTAGAAAAAGAAAAATTAAAAGAAGAACTCTCTAATAATAAAAATAATATTAAAGAGAAACCAGTGGAAGTCCATAAATCAAGATATATATTAGCAAAAGATATAAATCCAGAAATAAAAATATACCAAGATGCAAGCAACGGAGAATCTAGAAACGGAGACGCACAAGATTTTATAGATTACTTTAATGTTAGATACAAGAAATTAGTTTCATTATTTCCGTCTACTTTAAACTTAAACCCTATTTCTAAAGTTGACAAGAATAAACGTCAAGATGTTTGGGCAGTTGGAATTGTATATGAAAAATCGATAACAAGAAATGGCGACGTTCGAATTTTATTGGAAGACGAAGAAGGTATGCATTGGATATATGTCAATAAAGATAATCCAATGTACGAAATTGCACAAAAAATTTTAGAAGATGACGTTATAGCAGTCCATTTTAAGAATGGAGTCATAGATAATATAAGATATCCAGACATTCCTGAAATAAAACCGAACACAACGGAAGAGGATATCTATGTAGCATTTATATCTGATTGGCATGTCGGTAGTATTTCATTTTTAAAAGATAGATTTAAAAGATTTATTGAATTTTTGAATGGAAAATGGGATGGAACAGCAATAGAAAAAGCTATAATCGACAAAATAAAATATTTAGTAATTTCTGGAGATGTAGTAGATGGAGTCGGTATTTATCCAGGCCAAGAATTAGAACTGACACATTTAACAATAGAAGAGCAATATGAAGAAGTGGCAAAATATATAGAACAAATTCCTGAATATATAACAATAATTATTCAACCGGGAAACCACGATGCAGTAAGAAGGCATGAACCCCAACCAAGAATTTCAAAAGATTTTGCTAAACCATTATATACGTTTGATAATGTTGTTATGGTAGGAAATCCTTGTTCATTTTCTATTCATGGCGTAAACATTTTTTCATACCATGGAACATCATTTGATGAGATTATAGGAAGAAGATCTGATTTGGATTATACGCATCCAACCAAAGTTATGGAAGAATATTTAAAAAGACGACACGTTGTACCTTCCTATGGATTTAAAAGCCCAATTGTGCCTGATAGAAAAAGAGATTATTTAATTATTGATCCAGTACCTGACGTTTTTGTTTGCGGTCACGTACACTATAGTGCAGAAGGATATTACAAGAACACTGCTCTTATATGTGCAAGTTGTTGGCAAGATATTACTAAATATCAAGAAGAATGGGGTCACGTCCCACAACCAGGAATAGTTCATTTTTACAATATGAAATCACGAAATATAATAAACATACAATTTTAACTTATATAATTTTTGGTTAATATTCAATAATGTTTGATAAACTTTTTGATTTGATAAAATCATTTGTTGGAGAAGATTTAGATATTAAATTATTAAAAATAGATGTTCATCCAGATGTAGTAGACGAAATCGAAGAAGAGTTAAAAAACAAAAAAGAATTAAAAAAAATTTTAGAAGAAAGATTAAGGGAATTTAATTTAGAAATAAATAAAAAACCCACTGTAGTTTTAATTTTTGGTCCAAATGGGGCAGGAAAAACAACCACAATTTGGAAATTAGCAAATATTTATAAAAATGTGGTGATTGCGGCGGCAGATACGTTCAGAGCTGGAAGTATTGAGCAATTAAAGAAATTATGTAAAGATTTTAAAGTAATTTCTAGAGATTATGGGGCGTCGCCATCATCTGTTGTTAGAGATGCCATTAATCATGCTAAAAGCAAAGGAATAGACTTAGTATTAGTCGACAGTGCTGGAAGGCAAGAAAACATATATAATTTAGTTGAGGAATTGAAAAATCTACAAAAATTAGTTGACTATTCAATATATGTTTGTGAATCTACATCAGGAAAAGTTTCATATGAAAAAATAAAAAAATTATTAAAATATGGAATAAAAATAGACGGCGCAATAATAACAAAAACTGATGTTGATGATAAAGGAGGAATCATATTGAATTTAGCATATCTAAACATTCCTATATGGTACATTTGTTATGGACAAAATGTCGGCGATATAAAAAAATTTGAAAAAGAGAAATTCATCAATGAATTTTCTTTATAATAACTCTTTTAATTTTTTCTTTCTTTCAGTATCTTTTGTTTCATCAATAATCATAGATAAAACAGTAGAAGGATCTTGATAATATAATGAAATGTATCTACCAACTTCTTTGTAATGTCTGATATCTTTCTCAACTAAATATTCTAACACATGCATTTTTCTCATTAATTCGAGCACTAATTCATCTTGAGATATACCTCTATTTTCCATAATCTTTTCAAGAGTATGGGATTTTTTGGATAAAACATCAAATGTATCTTTATAGGAATTCCATTTGACAAAAACATTTGGGATAGGCCTATGAGTTTCAAGATCTAACCCTACAATTTCAACTACTTCTTTTATTCTTCTAACATCTTTGCCTCTATATTTAATTCTCCCAACGAACAAAACTAAATCTAAAGATTCCAAAAGTGCTGGTGGTAATTCAATAGGTTTTGTAATTAAACGATCAATTAATGCTCCAAAATCTTCTGCGTGAATTGTAGCCATACCCGGATGACCAGTAGCCATACCTTGGAATAAAATTGCTGCTTCTACACCTCTAACTTCACCGACGATAATATAATCTGGACGTTCTCTAAGCGCAGCCTTCAATAAATCAAACATCGTAACTTCTCCTGCTCTAGTACCGTCTGGTCTTGGTGGCCCATATCCTGCCCTTGAAATCTTTTGGACCCAGTTTTCGTGTGGAATCCTCAATTCCGCCGTATCTTCAATTGAAATAATTTTAGCATTTGGTGGAATAAACATAGCCAAAGCAGTAAGTAAAGTAGTTTTACCTGATGCTGTACCTCCAGAAACTAATACAGATTGCTTTTCTTCAATCGCAGTCCAAAGAAATGCGGCGAGAAATGGATTTAAAGTCCCGTATTTCAACAAATCAGTTATTGTTAGAGGATCCTTAGAGAATTTACGAATAGTAAACGTACTTCCTTTGATTGCTATTTCTCTTCTTGGAGCATAAGTAATTTGAATTCTGCTTCCGTCTGGTAGTGCACCATCCAATAAAGGTTCAGCCATAGAAATATGACGTTCTGTTTTTTGAGCCAAATAAACAACATAATGATTCAATTCTTCAAGATCTCTAAAGACGATGTTAGATTGTAAGTTTCCATATTTTCTATGGTATACATATATAGGAATGTTTAATCCATCACATGAAATATCTTCTATGTTTGGATCTTGCATAATTGGTTCTATAACTCCTAAACCAACAAAATCTCTTTTAAGATAATAGAAAATTTTATCATATTGTAATGGAGATAAATGGATTTCATATTCTTCAAGAATCTCATTAAATTTTTCTTTTAAAAATTTTTCTGTTTCTTCTCTTGATTCGAACTCATAGAGAGATATTTCCACATTTTCTAAGAATAATTCTTTTATCATGTTAAATATTTCCTTTTCTCTTCGCGTTAATTTTGGTTCCTCGATGTCATAAATCAGCGATTTTTTAATAGGATTATACCATATATGGACATAAACTAACGGTTTTATAACTGGATATCTTTCATTGATTTTAGTTATATCTTCTTTTTCTTCAGATGAAGCACTAATTTTTAAGAATTCGATAGGAATATCCTTTAATATAAATGGTAAGCCTTCAGGAATATCGCTTTTCTTTTTTTCTGATTCGACGTCAGATTTTGGAGATATATATGATTCTTCTTTAAACATTTCTTCAAAATCTGAAAAATCTATATCTTTTAAAGCTAATTTATTCGAATCTTCAGAAATTGTTTCAGATTTTAACTCATTTTCAATAAATCCAAAATCTAAATCTAATTCTGAGTTGGATTTAGTTGACTGTTTTTTTTTCATAGAATCTTTTTTTTCTGGTAGATCT
>CAZMYQ010000052.1:0-4184 GCA_964570545.1 uncultured archaeon
TTTTTTCTTTGAGAAATATGTTTTTCTACCTTTGAAAGTTAGTGTGCAACCTAATATGATTACTTAAAACAATAAATATATTAATTTTTCAAAATAATTTAATGCTTGGATTAATAATAGAAATTTATAAAAAAGTTTTTGTAAGTACTGGAATAGAAAATTTGTGGTATAAAATACTGGATTTTATTAATTCTTTCTTTCCAATATATGATTTAATAATAAATCCCATTGAAGAAAAGGGAATTCCGTCATTGCTAGTTTTTATAATTTCAATTTTATTTTTAATAATAGCAGTGGTTGGTTTAAATTTATTGTTGAATCCAAAAATAGCATCAGTAACAATTTATGCAGAAGATAGCCCTTATAATGGATATATAAAAGTAATAACTGAAAATTCCTCTTTTAAAAAGTACGTAGAAGGAACTATAAAAGTTCCTTTAAATAGTACAATCATTATACTTGATAGTAATTATTACCCAACTGAACATAAAATAAAATTCGAAAACCAATATATAAAGCTCAAAAGGAAGAAATATTGCGCTGTTGTTAAAGTAGACCCTTTAGATGCTGAAATATATGTTGATGGCAATAAAGTAACTACAAATAAAATATGCAGTACCAACAAAAAAATCAAAATAGAAATTAAAAAGGAAGGATATAACACAATAACTAAAGAATTAGAACTATCTTTTGATAAGGTAAAAACATATGAATTTAAATTAGAGCCTCAACAAAAAACAAAATTATGTAAATATAAAGTTATTGTGAAAGGTTGGAATAACATACTAAAATTAAGTGTAGATTACAATCCTTACTTTTATATCCAAAACATATACACTGGTAAAATAGAATGTGGGGAGCATATATTTTGCATTCAAATTCCAGGTAAATATAGTGATTGCCAGAATGTTATATTAGACGAATATAATGAAAACAAAATAGAGTTTGTTGTCAATATAAAAGAAGAAAAAACTAAAACATTAGTATTAAAAGGAAAAGGATATGTAAGAGTATATGATTTAAATAATAAGTTACTCTGGGAAGGAACCGTAAATGAGATAAAAAAAGTTGACATTGTAGACAGAAATAAATATAAAGTAATATACGAAAAAGATGGTGAACAATATTCAGGGATAATTGAAAAAGATATATTCAATTTAGATTCTTTAGTGAAAGAACAACCTACTAGAAAACAAACTTTAATTATATTAAAATCTAATAAAATAAACTTATCTTATTATAATCCAACTGGAGTTTTACGAGAGAACCAATATTATTTAAAATTTGACTGTAATCGTAACAAATGTGTATGTAAAATCAACTTAGACGAAAACATATATACTGCTGAAATATATGTTGGAGGTTTACATATTATAGAAAAAATAAAAGGAGGATCTAATAATGAAATTTCAATAGACAATAGAGTGAGAATTTCAGTGGTAGGAAATTATGACAAGATATTTATAAATGATGTCGAAACTACAGAATATTTTGCTAAAATAGGAGAAAGAATAATTATAAAAGCTATTTCTTCAATAGATTATTATCCAACGTATGTAAAACTAACAGCTAATACTCCTAGAGTAATATATTTGCCAGATCCAATCCCAACTACAGAACAAGGATTTAAGATAAAATTCTACAAAGATGGTCAAGAGGTATGGTATTTAAATAGAAATCAAAAATACTATGCTCAATTAATTGCTTTAGTTCCTGGAAATTGTCCAGTTCAAATATATAAAGATAATAATTTAATAATAGACGATAATGTTACATATGGTGCGTGGATATTTGAAACTTCAGTAAAAGCTATAAAAGATGGGTCTTTTAGAGCTATAATATGCGGGGAGGAATATACAAAAAATTATTATATTTCACTAGGAAAATATAAGATAGATGAAGCCACATTAAATATAAATATTTGTAAAAATAATGATTGCTACCCAATAGAAGACCATAATTTTTCATATGAACCGCTGGAGGGAATTCCATATACATTAAAAATAGATATTCTAGAAAATCCAAAAAAATGCGAATTTTACTTAGATATTAATGGCAAAAAGTATAAATTAAGAACTAATAATACTATCGAATTTAAAGCTAAAGAGCCAGTATTTTCATTTACAATAATTGGTTGTGAAGATGAAGAAACTTTTGATATAGAGTTTAAAGATCCTGCAAAAACACAATTTGAATTATTAGATGGAAATAATAAAGTAAATTATTTACTAAAAGGTATAAATAATTTAAATGTGCTATGTAAAAACTGTTCTAAAATATTATATGTTAAGTTAATTACAGATTATTGGGAATATACTTTTTCACCAACTTCTGAAAACATTATGATTATGGGAGTACCTAAAAAAACAAAAGTATGTGTAAAAGGCCAATATTTAGATGAAAATTGCATTGAATATGAAGTTAAAGATAGACAGTTAATTAATTTAGATATGAATATTTTATTAAATGAAAAAGAATTACATAAAAATGTAGAGTATGACTTTAACTCTGAATATGAGATAGAATTAGAAAACTATGATATATCTTCCTCTTTGCTTGTAAACTATAATGTTAATTTAAGAAAATATAAAAACAAATACCAACTTGAAATATACATTGAAAGACAAGAATATACATCAGATATAAATGGATATTTGTCTCTGGATTTCAAGATTTCATATGATGGAAAATACATAGATAATGAAATTATAGAAATTCCAGTAAGCCTGAAAGCAATGAATATTCCAATAGGGCTAAACATTACAAATGCAATTTTGGTATATGATGATTATAACAATTCGAAATACTATTGCACTTTTAAAAATAGTGTAATTGATTGTAATAATGTAAGATGTATAACTACCTCTCCATTTAAATGTACTTTTGATGATGTAAGAATGTTTGTAACTAATGACGAAATAATATATGATGTAGCGTATACTTTATATTATAAAGATACTGAAATTACTAGCGGATCAGCCGAACTTTCTATTCCATTTGATAAAATATATATAGGAAACTGTAATGTATATAAAGGTTCTTTGTTGCACTATATGTATAAATTATCTAGTGGAAAAACTAAATGTGGAAATTATGAAGTAGATGTAAATGGAGTACCAAATGAGATAAAATCAGTTGATGAAACCAAGTTTAGTAAAATATTTGCTTTATCTGATAATAAAATTGTATTAAATAAAGAAATATATGATTTACTTATAAAAGATTTGAAAGTGATAGATGTTAATTACAAAACATACTATTCCATTAAATGTGAGTCTAAAACAGAACAATATGACATAAAAGATTTCATATATTATTCTGAAATTTGTGACACGGGAGAAAATATTATTAACGAAAAAAGTGTAGAATCTTCTTTTGTTTTGGAATTACCTAATAAAATATTTTCAACTAAGAAAAACAAATTAGTTTCTTTTATAAATTATGAATCTTTAATTAATTACATAATATATAACTATAATAGCCTAAATCCTATTTTCTATTACAGCGAAGATTTAAACAATTGGATATATCTTAATTATTATGGAATGAATGTTTCTAAAGAAAATTGCAAATCAGGTATTTATGGAGATTCATTTTATATTTGTATTGGAGATTATGCAATTAAAATTCCTATTCTAAAAAGGAGAGATTATTTAGCCGAAATTTGTGAGTCAAACCCAATTAGAATAAGCCCAGATCTTTTAGCTACAAGAACAACAAGAGAATATACTGGATATGGATCTGTACATATAAAAGAAATTAAAGATAACAAAATTGTATTTGAAGGAGAAGATTTAAATAAATTACACATTAAACCTTACTTAGATAAAAATGTGTTGGAAATCACAAAAGAAAATTACAAAAAAATATTGCCCGCATTAATAACAGATATAGTTAACAATAACATAAATACAAAACTTAAAGTATATTACACATATAATGGGTTAATTTTAGATTTTTCAGGAAAGGAAATTAACATAATAACTTCTCCTGTAAAATATTATGATTGTAATATGTATGCTTCTGTAGTTTACTCTAAGCAAGATCTAAACACCAGTGGTAATATAATTGGAAAGATTGAAGGCAACATAGCAGTTGTTAATCAAAATAATATAGAATTATTATTTGATGAAGACAATGTATTAGCTTACGAAAATGATTTAATTTTAAGATCAGCTGACATT
>CAZMYQ010000053.1:0-4175 GCA_964570545.1 uncultured archaeon
AATTGCCCAAGATATTTCGTTCGAATTAAGAATGAAAATTGTTGATTTTTCTGAAAAGATGAATTTATACGGTATAATGTTCATGTTTATTGGAATAGTTGGGCCAGTCGTTATAGGTTTAATTTCATCATTAGGTTATGCACCCACTGGATCAAAAATTTTAGCTGCATTGGCATTGCCATTTAATCTAATAAGTATTTGTTATATTTTATTATTTCCCAGTGCCATATTATTGATGATTTTGATGATTAAATTCTCAGATCCAACAGGTTAGTGGAATATATAATAAATCGCCAATGAAATTACACATAATATTATTTCTACATATAAAACACCTAAAACTATTGCTCTTTCTGTTTTATATCCATGATGATAAAAGTATCTATATAAAGTAGTAGGAAATTCTGCCATTAATGTTCCATCGCCCTTATTTATAGTATATCCTTCCACTTTTAAAAAGTTCAAAAGTTTAATAATTAATTCAACAAAAAATGGTGCAAAAAATATTACACATAAAATTTCAGATCCAACAATACAAGTAAAATATCCAATTAAAGCACCAATGACATATGTAAATGTATCTCCTGGAAACACTCGCGCAGGATATTTATTAAACATATAAAATGCGAGAATTAAGAAAATCAATGGAATAGTGTATGGTAAAATTGAAGGATTCATTAAAGAAAGCATCAATAATATACACAAACTTAAACTCGCACTTTCTCCATTAAATCCTGCTAGCATGTTAAATCCTTGTGATGCACCCAAAACAGCAATAGGTACAAATATTAAAGAATATAATATAGGAATAATTGGAATATTGAATAATATCAACCAAATTTCTGTCTTATGGATAAATAAACCTGGAATTATTCCAAAAATAAAAGGTATAAAAAACTTTATTTTTTGAGGAATACCTCCTTTCCAACCACCAATATGTTCGAATAAACTAAATATAAAGAAAGATAAACATAATATTAAAATCGGCATAGAATATTTAAATATTGGAATCGTTAAAACCAAATATAACATATACAGTATAACTACTATTATTCCTCCATTTAAAACACACTTAACATCTGAAAATATTTTATTAAATTCTTCAACCACAAAATTCTTTTTAATACAAAACTTTACCCACATTCGTTGTAAAACATTAAATAGTAAAAACAAACCAAGCCCAATTAATGAAACTAAGATAATTATTAACTTATTCATTAAAAATTAATAAAATAAAAAATTAATTATAAACTATGATTTTGGGGGTTATTAGATGAAAAAAGGATATCAGTATGAATGGCAACTAATTCAATTATTAAAAGAAAAGTATTTTTGCGTTAGAATAGCAGGTTCTGGAAATAATTCTCCAGATATAGTAGTATTAAAAAACGGGCGAGGAATATTAATTGAAGTTAAGAAAGGAATATATAAAAGGAAAGATCAAGATGAAAATTTTAAAAAAATAAAGAAAAAATATAATTTAGAAATAATTTACGCATTTAAAATACCATATAAAGGCTGGCTATTTGAGATTAATGGAAAATTACTTAATCTAGAGGAATTTGAAAAATATTTACAAAAAAAACTATGGGCCTAAAATATTTCCTGTTAAAAACATTGGTTTTGCAACTCCAAAGATTAGCATTGCTGCTACAATCGCTAAAATTACTATATATATTGTTGTCCAATCAGTTTCTCCCCTCATAAGATAATTTTATCTTTGTAAAATATTTTAACATATACTAAAAATTAATGGATTTATTAAAATGGGCTATCGACAAAGCAGCAAAAACCAATAGAGAAAAATTAAAAGAATTAACATATAAAAACTTAATTAATAAGATAAATGAAATCATAAAAAAAATCCCAAATGTGGAGAAATTACCAAACTTGACAAGAGAATTAATTTTAATTGAATTTCCAAATTATGGTGAAATCGTCGATAAACTACATGCTTTCAAGAAAAAATTAAAATATGCATATAAACAGTCTGAATTGCCTAGCGAGTTTTTTGGTAGAAGTAAAAAAATAATTAAGAAATACCAAAAATATTTTGATAATGCGAAACGATTGATTTCATATTATAGGAGACTTCCAAAACTAAAAAATGAATTTACTATAGTTTTAGCTGGGTTCCCAAACGTAGGTAAGTCTACTTTTTTGAAAAATATAACTGGTGCTAATCCAAAAATAGCAAGTTATCCATTTACGACGAAAGGATTAAATGTAGGATATATAGATTATGGTATAAGAGAATTCCAAATAATTGATACTCCAGGTATATTAGATAGAGAAAAATTAAATAAAATTGAACAAAAAGCATACACTGCAATAAAAAATGCTGCGGATTTGGTATTATTTTTAATAGATCCTTCTGAAACTTGTGGATATCCAGTTGATAGACAGTTAAAATTATATGAAAAAATCAAACAAGATTTTAAAAATGTTTTGTTAGTATCAACAAAATGTGATTTGGCTGAGCCAGATTTTGATGTAGATTTAAAAGTTTCTATAAATTCTGATTTTGACAAAAGTAAAGAATGGTTATATTCAAAATATAAAGAATTAATTAAAAAATAATGCTTTTTAAGAAAGATAAAAATTATATTTTGACTACTCATGTTGGCCCTGACATTGATGCTGTTATCTCTACAATTTTAATGGGTTTAATTCTTGAAAAAATGGGTGTAAAATTCGAAATAAATTTCGTTTCTAAACCAGAAAAATATCTTGAACAATTATTAAAAGAATATTTTGATTATAAAATTAAAATTCCAGAAGAACCTTGTATTGTAGTAGATGTAGCAGCCCCTTCTCAACTAAAAATAAAAGGTGTTTTAAAAGGAGTTTGTTTTGACCATCATGAAAGTAGGATTCCTGTTTGTACGAAAGAGATTGTTAAGATAAGAACATCTTGTGCCGAAGTAATTTATGAGCAATTCAAAGGATACTTTGATAAAAATATGTTATTATTATTAGGTTGCGCAATATATCACGATTCTGGATATTTTAATACATTTTATCCAAAAACATGTGATAACTTAAAAGACGTATTGAGGTATTACGATATAAATCACATAAAGGAGTTTATAAAAGTTGAACCATCAGAAGATGAATTAAAAAATATGTTATTATCTTTTAAGAATTCACTTTTAATAAAGACAAAAAAAGGAATCGTATTACTGTCAAATGTGAAAAATAAGGCGGGCGAAATAGCTTCAAAGATAAATATATATGATTATGTAATAATAATTAAAGATTCTGGCCGAGTTAGTTTAAGAGGACATAATTGTATAGATTTTGCTAAATTTTTTGTTGAAAAATTTGGTGGTAAATTTGGAGGGCATAAGAATGCTTGCGCCTTAATTAGCGATCCAAACGAGTTAAAACAAAAGATGCTCGAGGCCATTGATGAATATTTTAGAATTGAAAAAATTTATGAATAATTTTTATTATTAATTAAAATGTTGTTTAATTTTTTATGAAAATTGGAATTATATCAGATATCCATTTAGGAGTCTATAAGTCAGATGAAAATTTGTTTAACTCTGCGTTTGATGGTTTAAAAGAGGGACTAGAAAAGTTAAAAGATTGTGATATAATTCTTTGTGGTGGAGATATATTTGATTCTCCCAACGAACCACCAAATGTTTTAGTGCGTGCTGTAGAAATATTTGAAGAATTCAAAACTTCTAAAGACATCCCAATATATACAGTCATTGGAAACCATGATTATAGATTCATTAGTAAAACATATAAAACTCAAAAATATTCATTAGATTTGTTAGTATCTTTAAATTATATTCCGAAGAAATGTCTAAGTTCCATTTGGTGCGAAGAGTTAGGAGATGTAAATATAATCGGAATGAGGTGGGTTCCTGACGACTTGTTAAAAAAGAATAAAGGAGAATTGATGTCTCAAGTACATAACATGATTAAACAAGGAAAATTTAATATTTTAATTTTACATCAGTTTGTAATAAATTCGTCACTTGGAGAATGTATTGATGAAGTTTATCTATCAGATTTTGATTTAGTCATTGCATGACATCAACACAAAAGCGATAATTATTATAATAAAATTTTGATTCCCGGCGCAACAACTTTAACTTCCACATCACCAATGAATTTACCATTTTATCCAAAAGTTTATATATATGAATTAAACAAAGAAA
>CAZMYQ010000054.1:0-4165 GCA_964570545.1 uncultured archaeon
TCACTTATCGCGCTCAGCATGAAGTCTTGATTATTTTTAATAAATCATTATAAATTATTATCAATAAATCATTTAGACTTATAATTCAACTAGATTACCATTAATTATAATTATTATATTATTTTTGCTTGATTCTTGATCAATAATTCTAATTTTTTGGTTTTGTGTTTTTATCTCATCTTTATCAAATGTTTTTTCATTATCTAAATATGTTAAATATACACCAACAAACAAAACCACAGATAAAAGAATCAATATTAGAGTATAAAACAAATATTCACGCATTATTTATAATATAATTTCGTCAATTAATTTTAAAAATTCTTTTTTATCTAATTCAGTACAATAAAGACCTATACCTTCTAATTCTGCGACAACTTTAGCAAATCTATGTACATTTGATTTTTTCGTATTTAATAAAATTATTATGGGAGGCACCATATAAGATAAGAACTTTCCAATTCTTACAGTAGCCATAACAGTTTTTCCGTTTTCAACATTATCAAAAATAAATATTCTTTGAGGATTTCTTCCAAAAAACTTAACATAAAACGGAGGATCTATATTTAAAAAAGCTTTTTCTGCATCTATATATGTGTAACCATATATTTCTTCAACATCTGTCTTTCTAATTTCTTTTAATTTTAAATTTTCTTCGATATCTTTGAAACATATTGGTGTTGTAAATTCAACAATTTTTATATATTTTGATTCTATCTGTGCAAATCCTAATAAATTGTTTAATTTATTTAGATTAATACCATCATTTAACTCTAAATCTAACTCAATCAAGGCGGTAACGTATTTATATATAAATTGAGCACCTGGTGATTTTCTTTTATTCTTTTCATATCCTATTAGAGCAGATGAAGATATATTTAATTTTGAGGCTAATACATTTAGTTGTATATTAAAGAAATCTCGCCATCTTTTCATTGCACTACCAACATTTCGTGAGCAAACAATGTCTCCACAGATATATCTAATAATATTATCATATTTCATTAAAGATATTATGCGAATCTATTATAAAATTATAAAATCTGAACACAACATTTTATTATTTGCTTGCGAAAAAAAATATCTAAATAAAGTAATTAATATAAATGGAACTAAATATCATGTTAGAAAAAATATATTCTATGAAAATGAATGTTCAATTTCTGAATTTAAAGATATATTAAAAAATTCGAATTGAGCAATATTAGTTGGAAGAAAATTATGTAAGAAATTTTCTTATAGAGGAAAAGTTCTGAACATATATAACATATATATTTAACTCATATATATCGCAACGAACAATAATAATTATAGAAAGAGGGCCCGTAGCTCAGCTTGGACAGAGCGACGGCCTTCTAAGCCGTAGGTCGTGGGTTCAAATCCCACCGGGCCCGCTAAATTAATATATAATAAAACAGATATAATAATAAATAGAAGCCCCGATCGTCTAGCCAGGACTAGGATGTCGGCCTTTCGAGCCGGAGACCCGGGTTCAAATCCCGGTCGGGGCATATCTTCTTATATTTTGCTATGAACAGTAAATATTATGATGGATATGATTATATCTAAAAATGAAAATAAAAATAAAAATAGTTTATTAGATAATGTTATTTTTAAATTTGAAATATTCGAAATTTCTGAATTAGATAAACTTGTTGGGAAAATAGATAAGAATGCGGTGGATGAAATTAAGCGACTAATTGCTATGTCAAGAGGATTTAGAAAGAGCATGTTATATATATGTGATGGATATTCTGAAATTTTAATAACATTAATTCAAAATAATCATGCTTGGTTTTTAAGATATAACAAACATAGAAAAGTCATTAAAAAAACTTCTGCAAATTTTGTTAAATCACTTAGTAATATAGATTCTATATTTCAAATATGGGACTCTTTTAATTTTAAAAATACGTCTATTCTAAGAGAACTATCGCATTTTGTTGGATTTTTCTTAGAAAATGAAAAACTGAAAAAAGATATAGATATATTTTCTAATTTTTACAAAAATGATAAAGTTAAATATGTTTATTTAACTATAAATAAAATTCCTGTATTAAGATGGGATATAGAAGAATCTGATGGTAATATATTAAATTGTAGCCTAAAAATTCCTGTTTCAAAAGAAACTTTGGAAGGATTGTTGTCTAAATATTATAGACCATATTATATATACGAGATAATAACAGTATTAGAAGAATATGGAAACTACATCTAATATCCACAACCTATATATTCTTGAATAAAATTTCCCAACATCGACAGACTAAATATTACAAATATGTTAAAAAAATTAAATGTAGTTATGTTTATTATAGATAGAATTGTATAAAATAATATTAACACAAAAAATGATTTGATAGAGTGATTAACTATTTTTAATACATCTAATTTTAGATATTTTGATACTAAAACTGTAACGACAATGATCCAAATTGATATTATTAATGAAATAATAGGGCTAAAAGTATACGGTAGTCCTGATAATCCAACAATTATCCCTCCTAGCATTAAATCTATACGTTTAATGATATATTCTATATTTAGTTGTTGTTATTTTGTTCAATTCTTGAGCACACATTTTAAGATATGTTTCAGAAGTCGGATTCAACTTTAAATATTCTGGGTTTAAACAATTGTTTGGAATAAATTGTTGTAAAAATAAAATAGAAGGTTTAACATAATTTGCAATTTCTTTTAAAGTTTCTAGAGGATGATCTTTTTCAACGACAGTAATTCTAAATTCGTGAGGTATGTTAGAACTTTTTATTATATCTATGCTTTGTTTTATGTTTTCAATATATTTGTAACTTACATATTCTTCATATTTATCAAATGATGTTTTTATATCCATTGCAATGTAGTCTATTAAGTCTTTTTTTATTAAATTTTCAATAATTTTAGGATTAGAGCCATTTGTATCCAATTTTATCTTAAAGTTAAATATATTTTTAACATCTTCTAAAAATTCTATCAAATTATTTTGAATCGTTGGTTCTCCGCCAGTTATAACTATTCCTTCTAAAAGATTTTTCCTTTTTTCTAAAAATTCAAATATTTTATTTATTTCAATTAGTTTTGTTGGTTGATTTGCCACAATTTCTGAATTATGACAATAAGGACATCTAAAATTACATCCAGCACAAAAAAGAACACAGGAAATATATGGAGGAAAATCTATGGTTGATGTTTTTATTATTGACGCTATTTTCATTAATTATTTATGTTTTCTCTTTAATTTTGGTATTATTATTTTTTCTAACTGATATAAGATATTCATTTTCAAGTTTAATAATTCCATGTCTTCTCTAGAAGTTGCGTAATAAGCATTTAATTTAATTAAATAATATAGCGTATTGAAGAATATTTCTTTAATTTTTGGGTTTGTATGTGCTAATTCTATGATTTCTTTTTCTGGCCACCATAAATATGAATCTAATCTAATAATTTTAGGTAAATAATATCCTTGTTTTTCTAATTTCTTTGAATTTTTATATTTTACTTTTATCGTTATAACATTTATGTTTCCTTCTTTAAATGTTTCGAATTCATCAATTTTTGCTTTTGCTATAGTATAAATATTATGTCCAGGTTTTCTTACAAAAACAATTATTTCTTCTCCTTTTTGATAATCATATTTAGACCTGGCTTCAGGAATTATAAATTTAGATAAACTCAATTTATTTGCATACGCTATTATTATTTTTTCTAACTCTTCTAATAAAGACAATATTGTTCTTTTATAAATATTATCACTGCCTTCCAATGCTTTTTTTATTATTTCTATTCTCTTATATGCAAAAAATGAGAAATTTCTTTGCCCAGTATATGCAATCTCGAAATAATATCTAAGTTCTTCTCCTAAATTGTTTGATATTTTTTCAGCTAAGTTTTTAGCCAAAACTTCCAAATGTCTTGGTGAATATTTAAAATATTTGTTTTGTTGTGGTAATAGTTCCATATTCATAAAAAGTTTTTATTAGAGAATATTATATATTCGAAAGTGCTTTTAAGTTAATATATATCTCTTATAAATTATCCTCTCAAATATTTATTATGCCGACAATAGTAATAACAAAAAAAGATCCTGCTAGTGTGACAATGGGAAATGTATTGCTTGAAGAGTTTGACTTTGAAGAAACTTCAGCAAGATTTCAAAATAGGC
>CAZMYQ010000055.1:0-4106 GCA_964570545.1 uncultured archaeon
TGATTCGATTAAGGACAGCAAGAGAAGTTTACGTCTAACTATATAGTATTGAAACATTTCTTCATTAATTAAGTTATGACTTCTGAACTTTTGTTTACGTCTAACTATATAGTATTGAAACGAAAAAATAATGATTCGATTAAGGACAGCAAGAGAAGTTTACGTCTAACTATATAGTATTGAAACTGCAATAATTTCTGTATCTGTTCCAAATGCTCATTGTCTAGCCTGGCTTAATAACCAACTAAATAGAATTAGAAATTTGGCGGCTTCTTTATTTATATATAAAATCCTTAGTTAAAAATAATGGAAAGAAATTTCCATGAAAAAATAAATATTCTCCAAAAAAGAACATATGAACGGCGATAGAATGAAAAAAGTAGTATTTGTTTCAAATTGTTTATTAAATCAAAATATAAGAGCACGAGGAGTAAAAAATACATACAAAGAAAATGGTAAAGAATTAAACATAATTAAACCTCTTGTGAAATTATTAGCTAAATATGATGTAGCAATTGAACAATTACCTTGCGTGGAAATATATTATGAAGGTTTGTATAGAAAAGCATGTGGACAAGACAAGTATTTAAACAATAAATTTTTAAAAATATGTAGAAGACATGTAAACGAAACAGTTTTTCTTATAAAAGAAATGAAAAAGAATAATTTTGATATCAAAGCAATAATAGGGGTAGATGGATCACCAACGTGTGGAGTTGATAGAACATCATTAGGCAGAGGGATTTTTGATAAGGATAAAGGAATTTTTATGAAACTTTTATATAAAGAATTGAAAAAAAATAAGATAAATATTCCATTTATTGGTGCAAGATTAAAGAATAGAAAAGAATTTGAAGAATTTCTTAAAAAAGTAGAGAAAAGAATAAAATAAAAATCTTTTAAATAATTCATTTCGAAAAACACCAACTCAAAACAATATTATTTCATCCACTAATTATAATTTATGGAAAATGAATATCACAAAGAAATAAATGTCGATGAAATCATAAATTCTATAAAGACAAACAGAAAAGAACTCAAAGAATATTTCAAAAACTTAATATCTAAATTTAAACAAGAATATGAACTGGCTCAAAAGTGTAGATCTAAAAATCTAGACCCAGTGCCTTATGTAGAAATTATACCTGCAACTTCTGCAGCAGAACGTACAGAAGGTATTATAGGAATTAAAGGTATTTCAAAATATTACAAAGAATATTTAAAAGAATATGGAGATAAATTCTTAGCGGCACTCAAAACTGCTGAATTAATAATCGAAGGAAAATGTGGTTCGGGTGATTTGGAAGAAAGAATAGGTTTGGCAATAAGAACGGCTCTGTTGTTATACACAGATGGTGTCGTAGTTGCTCCTGTCGAAGGAATACCTCACGTCAAATTAGAAAAAAATCCTGACGGTTCATTATATGTTGACATTTACTATGCAGGACCAATTAGAAGTGCAGGGGGTTCTGCGCAAGCATTATCTGTTTTGGCAGCAGATTATTTAAGAAGAAAAGCAGGAATAGACCGATGGAAACCAACAGAATATATGATAAAAAGATGGGCTGAAGAAGTAGAATTATATGCTCTCAAAGAGAGAAAACAATATAGACCATTTAGAGAAGAATTAGAAATAATTTTCAAAAATATACCAGTTTGCCTAAATGGTGATCCTACAGAAGATTATGAAGTTTCTGTTTATAGAGATTTGGAAGGTTTGTCCAATAAAGTACGAGGAGGAATGTGCCTAGTAGTTACAGAAGGTTTATTATTAAAATCTAAGAAAGTTATTAAATATGTAGAAAAATTGGCTGAAAAATTCAATATGCCTGAATTAGTCGACGATTGGAAATTTATTAAAGAAGCTAAAGAAATCCATGATCAAATTTTAGCTTCTAGGTCAGAATCTTCAAGTCAAGAAGAAAAAAAAGAAGATTCTGAAGAAAGCAAACCATCTGAAACACAACCTCCTGAAGAAAATCCATACATACCTAAAATAAAGAAATCTTATGACTACTTAGTTGGATGTGTTGCTGGAAGGCCAATTTTTGCACATCCTTGTGCATATGGCGGATTTAGATTAAGATATGGAAGAACAAGAACAACAGGTTTGGCTGCGAAGGGAATTCATCCAGCAACTATGGTATTAGTAGATGAATTCATAGCCACTGGAACGCAATTAAAAATAGAACGACCTGGAAAAGCTTTAGCTGCAGCGCCATGTGATACGATAGAGGGACCAATCGTTAAGTTAAAAAACGGTGATGTAATTAAAATAGAAACAGTAGAAGAAGCATATAAATATAAAGATGAAATTGAAGAAATATTATTTCTTGGAGATATGCTAATAAATTGTGGAGATTTTTACAAAGCAGGAGAACCATTCCACCCACCAGGATATTGTGAAGAATGGTGGGAAAAAGAAGTAGAAAAAATTATTGGAGAAAAAATTTCTGCGAATATTTCTGAATATGAAAGTTATAAATTGAGTGTTGAAAAGAAAGTACCTATTAATCCAAAATATTGCTTCTTTTATGAATATTTAACCAAAGAAGAAATTCTAAAGATTCACAAAGCAATTAAAAAGGTTGAAAAGGATGGAGACAGAATAATTAAAGTTTATCTAAATAAAGAAGTCAAAGATATTTTAGAAAAAGTATGTCAAGTACACAAAGTAGAAAACGGGCATTTAGTTATAGATTATAATCCAAATTACTTTGCAGCTTTGTTTGGATATGGAAAAGAGATAAAAGAAGATGATTTGCCAAAATGGTCTCTCGATATATTAGAAAAAATAAGTGGAATAAAGATCAAACCAAAAGGAGGAACATTCATTGGTGCAAGAATGGCTCGCCCGGAAGCAGCTAAGCCCCGATTATTGTCTCCACCTCCACATATATTATTTCCAATAGGAAGAGAAGGTGGTCCAGAAAGAGATATACTAAAAGCAGCAGGAAAGATCATAGAAGTTGAAGCAGCGCTATACGAGTGTCCTGAATGTAAAAGAATTTTGCCTTATACAAAATGTCCTTTCTGTGATGTTGAAACAAAAAAAATATATTACTGTACACACTGTAAAATGTTTGTA
The DNA here is from genome assembly GCA_964570545.1 of uncultured archaeon. Lineage (GTDB taxonomy): Archaea > Iainarchaeota > Iainarchaeia > JAADDC01 > CAZMYQ01 > CAZMYQ01. The sequence continues at coordinate 3,089 of CAZMYQ010000055.1, forward strand.
AAATCAGAAATTTGTCCTTCTTGTGGAAATAAATGTAAAACAAAAAGAAAATATTCAATAAATTTAAAAGAATTAATAGAAGTTGCTCAAAATAATGTTGGAGGCGTAATTCCCCACAAACTAAAAGGAGTTATTGGTTTGATGAATGCAGAAGGTTATTGTGAAAGATTAGAAAAAGGTTTACTAAGGGCAAAAAATGAAGTTTTTGTTTTTAAAGACGGAACTTGCAGAACTGATTTATCTGACATGCCAATCACTCATTTTAAACCTGCAGAAATCGGATTATCAATAGAAAAAGCAAGAGAATTAGGATACACTCATGATATATATGGAAATGAATTAAAAGATCCAAATCAAATTGTTGAAATATTTCCACAAGATATAATAATAAACGAAGAAATTGCAGATTACTTAGTTAAAGTTGCAAACTTTATTGATGATTTACTAGTAAGATTTTATAAAGAACCGCCGTATTACAATGCAAAATCAAGAGAAGATTTAATAGGACATCTCTGTCTTTGCTTAGCGCCGCACACATCAGCAGCAATTGTTGGAAGAATTATTGGCTTTACGAAAAGTCAAGTACAGTTTAATCATCCATTTATGGTTGCCGGAAAAAGAAGAAACTGCCTCTTGGGAGATGAAGAAGTTTTACTATATGAAAAAAATAAAGGATTTATCACCAAAAAAATAAAAGATTTAGAAAAAGAAGATTTAAACAAATATTTAGCAGTATCTTTAAATGAAGATGGAAAAATAGAATTTAAGAAGATATACGAATTTGTTAAGTTAAAATCTCCAAGTGTAATATATGAAATTATAACAGAAACAGGAAGAAGAATAAAAGTAACACCAGATCATAAAATGGTGTGCTTAGAAAATGGAATTAAAATAAAAAGAACTGATGAATTGAAAGAAGGAGATATATTATTAGCCCTTGGAAAATTAGATATTAAAAATGAAATCAAAGAAATTAATTTATTGAAATATTATAAAAATAATAAGAAAATCAGGATAA